>NZ_JBJGZB010000009.1:0-163194 GCF_054050295.1 Geodermatophilus sp. SYSU D01045 | reverse complement strand
CCCCCCGCCGCCCCCCCCCCGCCCCCCCCCCCCCCCCCCCCCCCCCCCCCGCGCCCCCCCCCCCCCCCCCCCCCCCCCCCCCGAGCCGCGTCAGCCGATGACGACGGGGGCGGACCAGCCGACCTGCTCGTACCCGGTGACCTGCGTGCCGGCGTCGAGGACGAGCTCCTCGAGCCAGAAGACGTAGGGGACCCCGCTGGTCAGGCCGCCGAGGACGGCGGTCACCTCGCCGCAGTCGCCGCGCTGCCCGACGGTCACCTGCGGCGGCGCCGGCTGCGGGCCGGCGACCAGCTGCTGGCTGACCGCCGTCACCCGGTAGCCCTGCACCGCCTCGCGGCCGTCGGCCTGCCAGCTCACCGTCGCCGACCCCACCCCGGGGACGACGCCCGGCGGCACCTGGCGCAGGCCGCCGTACCCGCCGCACTGCGCGGGCGGCGGCGTGGTCCGCAGCGGCTCGCCGTGCGGGACCAGCGGGCTCGGCACCTCGACGTGCAGCCGGCGCGGCACCGGCAGCGCGAGCACCGGGGCGTCGACCACCGGCTCGGGCGCCGCGGCGACCGGCTGCGGAGCGTCGGCCACGCGCGCGGGCTCCGGGCCGCCGGCGGTGCCCGCGTCGCGGAACGGCGCCCACGAGGCGGTCACCTGCGCGGCGAGGTCCGTGGCCGGCGCCGACAGCGCGACCAGCCCCACCGCCGCCACGGCGGCCACCCGCCCGGCGATCCCGCCGGCCACCCGGCGGGCGGCAGCGCCCCGCCGCCGTCTCGCTCGTCCCACGGACACCTCCCGGCTCGGGAGGGGACATCGGCACCGCCGTGCGGGGACTCAACCCGAGAGCGGGGGCGCGGTGGCGCCGGACCCGGGCGCGGATGAGGTCGCCCCGGAGCCCGCGGCGTCCGGCGCGGGCAGCCGCAGCCCGAGCCGGCCGGCCTCGAGTGCGGCCAGCGCCCGCACCGCGGCGGGGTCGCCGGCCTGCCAGGCCGCACCGGTCCCCGGCGGCAGCGCGGCCAGCCGGGGGAGCGGGGCGGTGGCGACGGCGCGGGCGGCGAGCAGGTGCAGGTCCGGGTCGGGGCCGGCGGCCAGCCGCTGCACCGCCGTGGCCTCCTGCACCCAGCGCAGCCGCCACGGCAGCCAGCGCAGCAGCAGCCAGCCCACCGGCAGCAGCACCAGGACGACGGCGAGCACCAGCGCGAGCGTGCCGACGGCGTCCTGCGCCGCCTGCCCGGCGCCCCGCACGGAGCCCGCGGCGTCGCCCAGCGCGTCGAACGGCGAGGACAGCTCGTCGCCGACCACCGGCACGTCCTGTGCGGCGTCCGCGGCCGAGCCCATGCTGTCGGCCACCGACGACCCGAGGTCCTCCACCGCCCGGCCGGGCGCGGCCAGCGCCAGCACCGCCCCGTGCACCGCGCGCGCCACCAGCACCCACAGCACGACCCAGGCGAGCAGGCCGGCGTCGGCACCCACCTGGCGCAGGCGGTGGTCGGGTCGGGCGGCGTACAGGCGCATCAGCGGGTCCTCCCGGGGTTCGGCGACGCATCGGGGCCCCCGCCATCGTCGGCGCTGCGCACCGTCCCGGCAGCACGGGACGGGCCAGGCCCTAGGGTCCGGGAGTGAGCTCCCTCACCCGGGAGCAGACGGCAGGCGCGGGCCGACGACCTCGGCCCGGTCGACAACCAGGAGTTGGTCATGCGCGTCGGGGTGCCCCGCGAGGTCAAGAACAGGGAGTACCGGGTGGCGTTGACCCCGGCCGGGGTCACGGAGCTGACCCGGGCCGGGCACACGGTGCTCGTCGAGCAGGGCGCGGGGGAGGGCAGCTCCATCCCCGACGCCGACTACACCGCCGCCGGCGCGCGGATCGTCGGCGGCGCCGACGACGTCTGGGCCGACGCCGACCTGCTGCTCAAGGTCAAGGAGCCGGTCGAGGAGGAGTACGGGCGGCTGCGCGCCGGGCAGACGCTGTTCACCTACCTCCACCTGGCCGCGTCGCGGGCGTGCACCGAGGCGCTGGTCGCCTCCGGCACCACCGCCATCGCCTACGAGACCGTGCAGACGGCCGGCGGCGCGCTGCCGCTGCTCGCGCCGATGAGCGAGGTCGCCGGGCGGATGGCGCCGCAGGTCGGCGCGCACAGCCTCGAGCGCGCGCACGGCGGCCGCGGCGTCCTGCTCGGCGGGGTGTCGGGCGTGTACGCGGCCAAGGTCGTCGTCATCGGCGCCGGGGTGTCGGGCATGAACGCCGCGACCATCGCCCTGGGTATGCAGGCCGAGGTCGTCGTCCTCGACCGCGACGTCGACAAGCTGCGCGCCGCCGACCGCGTCTACCGGGGCCACCTGCAGACGGTGACCTCCAACGCCTACGAGGTCGAGCGCGCCGTCCTCGACGCCGACCTGGTGATCGGCGCGGTGCTGGTCCCCGGCGCCAAGGCGCCCACCCTGGTGAGCAACGAGCTGGTCAGCCGCATGAAGCCGGGCTCGGTGCTCGTCGACATCGCCGTCGACCAGGGCGGGTGCTTCGAGGACTCCCGTCCCACGACACACGACGACCCGACCTTCCGGGTGCACGAGTCGGTGTTCTACTGCGTGGCGAACATGCCCGGCGCCGTCCCGAACACCTCCACGCACGCGCTCACCAACGTGACGCTGCCCTACGTCATGGCCTTGGCCGAGCAGGGGACGCGGGCGGCCGTCGCCGCGGACCCGGCGCTCGCGCACGGCGTCAACGTCGTCGCCGGGCAGGTGACGCTGTCCGAGGTGGCCGAGGCGCACGGGATGACCGCCGTGCCGTGGGAGGAGGTCCTGCCCTGACCGCGACGCTGGGTGCCGGTCCCGACGTCGAGCGGGTGGTGAGCGGCTACCTCGACCACCTCGCCGTCGAGCGTGGCCTGGCCGCCAACACCATCGCCTCCTACCGGCGCGACCTGCGCCGGTACACGCGGTTCCTCGCCGACGCCGGGGTCCGGGGCCTGGGGGAGGTCGCCGAGAGCGACGTCTCCGGGTTCCTCGCGGCGCTGCGGGCCGGCGACGACGAGCACCCGCCGCTGTCGGCCACCTCGGCCGCGCGCGCCGTCGTCGCCGTCCGCGGGCTGCACCGCTTCGCGCTGCTCGACGGGCTGGTGCCCGGCGACGTCGCCGCGGAGGTCCGCCCGCCCGCGCCGGCGCGGCGGCTGCCCAAGGCGATCCCGGTCGAGGCGGTGGCGGCGCTGATCGAGGCCGCGGGCTCGGTGGAGGGGCCGCGCGGGCTGCGCGACCGGGCGCTGCTCGAGGTGCTCTACGGCACCGGCGCCCGCATCTCGGAGGCGGTCGGCCTCGCCGTCGACGACCTCGACCGCGGCCAGGCCGTGGTGCGGCTGGCCGGCAAGGGCGGCAAGGAGCGGATCGTGCCGGTGGGCAGCTACGCGCTGCGCGCCGTCGAGGACTACCTGGTGCGCGCCCGGCCGGCCCTGGCCGCCGCGGGCCGGGGCGGGGTCCGCGGCGGGCGGCTGTTCCTCAACGCCCGTGGCGGGCCGCTGTCCCGGCAGAGCGCCTGGGCGATCCTGCGGTCGGCGGCCGAGCGGGGCGGGCTGGACCTCGAGCACGTCTCGCCGCACACGCTGCGGCACTCGTTCGCCACCCACCTGCTCGACGGCGGCGCCGACGTCCGCGTGGTGCAGGAGCTGCTCGGCCACGCGTCGGTCACGACCACCCAGGTCTACACGCTGGTCACCGTCGACAAGTTGCGCGAGGTCTACGCCAGCAGCCACCCGAGGGCCCTGTCCTGACGAGTGCGGGGCGGCCCGTCTGGCAGGTCCTGCCCACGGCTACCCGCCGGTACGCCGGAACCTGGGCGACATCCGCCAGCAACCGGCGTGTCCCGTGGATCGTTCGAGTTGATCTCCCTACCGTCGCAGACGACCCGAGCGGACCGGGCCGGCCGAGACCGCGGCCGGCTCCGCCGGGGAGCACGGAGGAGTGGCGACTCATGGCGATCCGAGGGGACGTGGCCGGCCAGGCGCTCGCACTCCCGGCCGACGGCGGGGAGATGGGTGCGGCCGCCTCGAAGCTGGACCCTGCCCGCGCGCGGCAGCGCAGGCTCCCCGAGCCGCCGCCGCTGACGCAGCACGGCCCGGCGCGGGTCATCGCGATGTGCAACCAGAAGGGCGGCGTCGGCAAGACGACGTCGACGATCAACCTGGGCGCCGCGCTGGTCGAGTACGGCCGCAAGGTGCTGCTGGTCGACCTGGACCCGCAGGGCGCGCTGTCGGTCGGCCTGGGCGTGCCCTCCCAGCAGCTGGACCGCACGATCTACAACGCGCTCATGGAGCCGCGGACCACGCTGGCCGACGTCCGCGTGCCCACCGACGTGCCCGGCCTGGACCTGGTGCCGAGCAACATCGACCTGTCCGCCGCCGAGGTGCAGCTGGTCAGCGAGGTCGCCCGCGAGCAGACGCTCATGCGCAAGCTGGCCGACGTCCGCGACGAGTACGACTACGTCCTCATCGACTGCCAGCCCTCGCTGGGCCTGCTCACGGTCAACGCCCTGACCGCGGCGCACGGCGTGGTCATCCCGCTGGAGTGCGAGTTCTTCTCGCTGCGCGGCGTGGCGCTGCTGGTCGACACGATCGACAAGGTGCGCGAGCGGCTCAACCCCGAGCTGGAGATCTCCGGGATCCTCGCCACGATGTACGACACCCGGACCGTGCACTGCCGGGAGGTGTTCAGCCGGGTGGTCGAGGCCTTCGGCGACACCGTGTTCCAGACGGTCATCCAGCGCACCGTGCGCTTCCCGGAGACGACCGTCGCCGGCCAGCCGATCACCACCTGGGCGCCGACCTCCTCGGGTGCGGCCGCCTACCGCGACCTGGCCAAGGAGGTCATCGCCCTGTGACGCGTCGCCCCGTCCTCCCCGGCGCGGCCGAGCTGTTCCGCCGCACCGACGTGCCGCAGGCGGAGGTCACCGAGCTGCCGAGCGTGAGCTCGGCGGTCAGCTCCCCGGCGCTGCGGGGTGCCCGCCGCGCGGTGGAGCCGCCCCCCGCCGAGGAGGCGCCAGCCCCGCTCACGCTGGTCCCCGGCGGCGCGCCGGCCGACGCGCTGGCCGCCTTCCGCACCCCGGGCCCCGCCCCGGCCCCCGGCGCCCGCACCCGCGGCAAGCCCGCCCGGGCCGCGGGCAACGGCCGGACCAAGCACGACGAGAAGATCACCGTCTACCTCTCGGCCGAGGAGCTGCTGGGCCTGGAGAGCGCCCGGCTCACGCTGCGCGCCCAGCACGGCGTGGCCGCCGACCGCGGCCGCATCGTGCGCGAGGCGATCGCGGTGCTGCTCGCCGACCTCGAGGAGCAGGGCGAGGACTCGGTGCTGGTGCGCCGGCTCCGGGGCTGACGACGGACGCCCCCGCCCCTCGCACGCTCGCGGCGGGCCCCTGCACGGGGGCCAGGGCGCATACGCTTGCTCCCCGTGAGCGGTGAGGTGCAGGCGGTGGCGGAGCGCCCGGCGGAGCCGGCGCGCTTCACCGTGCGGCTCACCAACTTCGAGGGCCCGTTCGACCTGCTGCTCCAGCTGATCGGCAAGCACCAGCTCGACGTCACCGAGATCGCCCTGTCGGTGGTCACCGACGAGTTCATCGCCCACCTGCGGGCGCTCGGCGACGAGCTCGACCTCGACCAGGCCAGCGAGTTCCTCGTCGTCGCCTCGACCCTGCTCGACCTCAAGGCCGCGCGGCTGCTGCCCGCCGCCGAGATCGAGGACGAGGAGGACCTCGAGCTGCTCGAGGCCCGCGACCTGCTCTTCGCCCGGCTGCTGCAGTACCGCGCCTACAAGCAGGCCGCCGCGTTCCTCCGCGAGCGCGAGACCGTCGCCGCCGGCCGGTACCCCCGTGAGGCGCCGCTGGAGCCGCGGTTCGCCGGGCTGCTGCCCGAGGTGCTGCTCGGCGTGACGCCGGAGCGGTTCGCCGCGCTCGCCGCCAAGGCGCTCGCGCCGAAGGAGCCGCCGACCGTCGGCGTCTCCCACCTGCACGCCCCGCCGGTGAGCGTGGCCGAGCAGCTGCTCGCCGTGCGCACCGCGTTGATCGGCGCCGGGACGCTCACCTTCCGGGCGCTGACCGCCGGGTGCGGCTCGACCCTGGAGGTCGTGGCCCGCTTCCTCGCGCTGCTGGAGCTCTACCGGCAGCAGCGGGTCACCTTCACCCAGCTGACGCCGCTGGGGGAGCTGCACGTGCGCTGGACCGGGCCGGTCCCGTCCGGTCCCGCGGGGGAGGACCCCGCCGACGACCCCGCCGACGACCCCGCCGACGACCCCGCCGACGACGTGGCGACGGAGGACCTGCCGTGACCGACCGGCCGGAGCAGCAGGAGCCGGCCGGGCAGGAGCCGGAGGGGCGGGGCCCGATCTCCTGGGAGACCCTGGCCGCCGAGCTCGAGGCCACCCGCGAGCAGGACCCCGGGCGCCCGGACGCGGCCGACCCCGCGGTGTGGGACGCCGTCGCCGCGGAGCTCGCCGCCCGCGTCGCCGAGCGGCCGGCGCCGGCGCACGACGACGTCCCGCCCGTCCCCGAGGAGCCGCTCGTCCTCCCGGGGATGCCCGAGCCGCCGCCGGCGCCCGAGCCGGAGCCGGAGGTGGAGCTCGACCCGGCGGAGCTGCGCGGCGGGCTGGAGGCGCTGCTGTTCGTCGCCGACGGGCCGGTCGACGAGGCGACGCTGGCCGGCGCGCTGCGCTGCCCGGTCGCCCGGGTGCGGACCGCGCTGGCCGACCTCGCCGCCGACCACGACGCACGCCGGTCCGGCATCACGCTGCGCCGGGCGGGGGAGGGCTGGCGGTTCTACACCCGCGAGGAGTTCGCGCCCGTCGTCGAGCGGCACCTGGCCGAGGGGCAGCGGACCCGGCTGACCCAGGCGGCGCTGGAGACCCTCGCCGTCATCGCCTACCGGCAGCCGGTGACCCGCGCGCGGGTGTCGGCGATCCGCGGGGTCGGCGTCGACGGCGTCATGCGCACCCTGCTCGCCCGCGGCCTGGTCGCCGAGGTCGGCACCGACCCCGACAGCGGCGGCGGGCTCTACGGCACGACGCCGCTGTTCCTCGAGCGGCTCGGGCTCACCGGCCTCGAGGAGCTCCCGCCGCTGGCGCCGCTGCTGCCCGACCCCACCGTGCTCGCCCGTGAGGAGGACCCGGACCGGTGACCGGCCACAGGACCCCGCGCACCGCCGCCGCGCTCGCACTCTGCGCGCTGGCCGCGGCCGGCTGCTCGTCGGAGGAGGCGCAGCGGCAGGAGGCCTTCTGCGAGGAGGTCCCCGGGCTGCTGGAGGACGTCACCGGCGACGTGGAGGCCGTCGCGGCCGACCCGCAGTCGGCGCCGCAGGTGGTCGAGGAGGCGGTCGGCCGGCTGGAGGCCGTCGAGCCGCCGGAGGGGGTGGCCGCGGACTGGGGCGACCTGGTCACCTCCTGGCGGGCGCTGTCGGACCTGCTCGGCGAGGCCGACCTCGCCGACCCCTCGGCGAACGCCGACCTGGCGCCGCGGCTGCAGGAGCTGCAGGAGGACCTGACCTCCTCCGGCGAGGCCGTGGACGCCTACGGCCGGGAGAACTGCTGACCGTCCTGCCGCACCGGCCGGCTCCCGTCACGGGGGTGGGAGACTGGAGGGCGACATGGACACCGCACCGCACAGCGACGAGTACACCGACCCCGACGAGGCCCCCGGCACCCCCGGCGGTGAGGGCTGGTCGGAGGACATGGAGCTCGCCCCGGCCCACCCCGGCGACCGCGAGCCGTCCGCCGCGCCGGCGGAGCGCGAGGGGGAGCGGCTGCAGAAGGTGCTCGCCCGCGCCGGCGTCGGCTCCCGCCGCGTCTGCGAGGAGATGATCGACCGCGGCCGGATCAGCGTGAACGGCCGCGTCGTCACCGTGCAGGGCATGCGCGTGGACCCGCACACGGACAAGATCGCCGTCGACGGGCGGCGGATCGAGCTGCGCGACGACCGGGTCACCTACGCGCTCAACAAGCCGCCGGGCGTCATCACCGCGATGAGCGACGACCGCGACCGTCCCACCGTCGGCGACATGGTCGGCGACCTCGCGCCCGGGCTGGTGCACGTCGGCCGGCTCGACCAGGACACCGAGGGCCTGCTGCTGGTCACCAACGACGGCGAGCTGGCGCACCGGCTCGCGCACCCCTCCTACGAGGTGAAGAAGACCTACCTGGCGCAGGTGTCCGGGTCGGTCCCGCGCGACCTGCACCGCCGGCTGCGCGCCGGGATCGAGCTCGACGACGGCCCGGTGAAGGTGGACGCCTTCCACGTCGTGGACACCCACGCCGGCCAGTCGGTCGTCGAGGTCGTGCTGCACGAGGGCCGCAAGCACGTCGTCCGGCGGCTGCTGGCCGCGGTGGGCCTGCCGGTGTCCCGGCTGACCCGCACCGCCATCGGGCCGGTCTCGCTGCAGCGGATGCGCAGCGGCTCGATCCGCCGGCTCACCCGCCAGGAGGTCGGCGCGCTCGAGGAGCTCGTCGGGCTCTGACGGAGGACCCGGGCCCGGTCAGCGCGCCCGTTCCGGAGGGGCGGTGGACGCCCGCAGCAGCAGCGAGGTCGTCAGCGTGCGGTGCTGCTGGGGGAGCTCACCGCCGGCGATGAGGGTCAGGAGCATCTTCGCGGCCTCCTCGCCCATCCGCCGGATCGGCTGCTGCACCGTGGTCAGCGGGGGATCGGCGAGTGCGGACTCCGGGATGTTGTCGAAGCCCACCACCGAGAGCTGACGCGGTACGTCCAGACCCAGCTCGGTCGCGACCTCCAGGGTCGCCAGCGCCGAGAGGTCGTTGGCCGCGAACACCGCGGTCGGTGGCTCGGGGCGTGAGAGGAGCTCGCGGGCCGCCTCACGCGCCAGCTCCGGGTCGAAGCCGCCGGACCGCACCAGCGTCTCGTCCACGGGCAACCCGGCGGCGCCGAGCGCATGGCGGTAGCCCTGCTCGCGTTGCTGCGCGGACAGTAGGTCCGACCGTCCGGTGATCATGCCGATCCGGGTGTGTCCGGACGCGAGCAGGTGCTCCACGCCGATCCGCGCACCCTGCAGGTTGTCCGCAGCCACCGAGGGCAGCCGCGACGGCCCGGCCTGCGGATCGACCGCCACCACCGGTCCGTCGGCCGGGACGTCCGTCACGGTCGGCGTGACGAGCACGGCACCGTCGACGAGCGTCGCCATCAACCGGCTCAGCGATCGGCGCTCCCACCCCGTGTGCGCCTCGACGTGCCCGCCGGCGGAGTAGGCGATCAGCTCGTAGCCGGAGCCGTGGACGGCGTCGGCCACCCCCTTGAGGACCTCGGTGCTGAAGGGCTCGAAGTCCATGACGAGGAGGCCGATGACGTTGGTACGGCGGTTGCGCAGGCTGCGTGCGACGAGGCTCGCCTCGTAGCCGAGGCGATCGATCACCCGGGCCACGTGGTCGACGGTCTCGGCGGACACGCCGTACCGCCCGTTGATGACCTTCGACACGGTGGAGATCGAGACGCCGGCCTCCGCGGCCACCTGCTGCATCGTCACCCGGCCGCGGAGGGACGGCGCGGGAGGGTGCCCGTCGGTCGTCCCGTTGCCCGGCCCCCCGAGGAGGGCGGAGCCGACGACGTCGTCACTCGGGGAGTCGAGCTGCATGGGTCAACCTCTTCTCGGTCGGGCCCTCGGTGGTCGGATCGCCGGGGGTGGGTGCTGCGCCGTCCTGGACAGTGCACTGTCGAGGACAGCGCACTGTCCAGGTAGTCGGACACGGAGGACCCGGGTCGGAGCCGGTCCGCACGGCTCCGGGCGCCGGAGCCGGTCCGCACGGCTCCGGGCGCCGGAGCCGGCTCAGCCCTTGACCGCCCCCTGCAGCCCGCCCACGATGCGCCGCTGCATGGCCAGGAACAGCATCAGCGCCGGGATCATCGCGATGGTCGTGAACGCCAGCACCCCCGCGGTGTCGGCCGAGTGCTCGGTCGAGTAGTCGGCCACGCCCAGCGGGAGGGTGCGCATCTCCCCCTGGAGCAGCAGCAGCGGGAGGAGGTAGGCGTTCCAGGACGCGACGAAGGCGAGGACGCCGACCGTGACCAGCCCGGGCATCGACAGCGGCAGCGCCATCCGCCAGAAGATGCCGATCCGGGAGGCGCCGTCGATCATGGCCGCCTCCTCGACCTCCCGGGGCAGCGCCATCAGGAAGGGCCGCAGGATCACGACCGTGGTCGGCAGCGCGAACGCCGCCTGCGGCAGGGCGACCCCCCACCAGGTGTTGCCCAGCTGCAGGTCGCGCGTCACGAGGATGAACAGCGGGACGATCGCCACGGCCGCCGGGAAGAGCAACCCCAGGACGAACACCAGGAACAGCGGTTCCCGGAACCTGAACTGGTAGCGCGCCAGGGGGTAGGCGGCCATCACGCCCGCCAGCACCGCCACGGCCGTGGTGAGGAGGGCGATCACCGTGGAGTTCAGCGCGTACTGCCAGAAGGCCGGGTTGGTGAGGACGCCGGTGTAGTTCTCCAGCACCCACGGGTCGGGGAGCCCGGCGGGGTCCCGCGCCAGCTGCTCGTTGCTGCGGAAGCCGCCGAGTGCGCCGTAGAGCACCGGCCCCAGCGTGAGCGCCACGACCGCGAGCGCCACCAGGTAGACCAGCGGGCCGCCCCGCCCGTACGTCGTCGCCCGTCGGGCCATCACCGGGCACTCCTCTCGCGTGTCTCGTCCACCGGGTTCACGTGTCCGCCTTCGTGTCGCGGCGCAGCACCAGCAGCTGGTAGGCGACGGCCATCGCGAACCCGATCAGGAACAGCACGACCGACGCGGCTCCGGCGATCCCGAAGTTGCCCCGCTGCGTGCCCTGGCTGACCAGGTACGTCGCCATCGTCGTCGTCGCGTTCGCCGGTCCCCCGCCGGTGAGGATCCAGACCATGTCGAACAGCTGCAGGGAGCCGATCATGGACAGGAAGACCCAGGTCCGGATGGTGGGCGCGAGCAGCGGGATCGCGATGCGGCGCTGGACCTGCCACCACGAGGCCCCGTCGAGCTGCGCGGCTTCGTGGAGCTCGTCGGGGACCCCCTGCAGCCCGGCCAGGAACAGCAGCACGGCCAGGCCGAGGTACTTCCACGTGAGCACGACGAACACCGTGGCCAGGGCCAGGTCGGGGGTGCCGAGGAAGCCCTGCGCGGGGACCGGGAGCCCCACCGACGTCAGCATGGTCTCGATGAGGCCGGTCCGGGGCTGCAGCAGCTGGAACCACACGACGCCGGCGATCACCTCGGCCAGCACGTACGGGACGAAGATGATCGTCCGCAGCACGCCTCGCGCCCTGATGCGGCGGTTGAGCAGCAGCGCCAGCGCCAGGCCCAGCGGCAGCTGCACGAGGATCGACGCGAAGACGATGATGAAGTTGTGCACGACCGCGTCGGTGAAGACCTCGTCGGCCAGCACGCGGACGTAGTTCTGCAGCCCGACGAAGTCCACCATCGGGCCGAAGCCCTTCCAACGGTAGAACGACATCCGGGCTGCGGAGAAGACCGGGTAGACGACGAAGATCGCCATCAGCACCAGGGCCGGCGCCACGAAGAAGAGGATCTCCAGGCGCTTCCGGCCCCTGTCACGACCGGAACGGCCGGTCACCCGGCGCGCCTGCGCGCGCCGGGTGACCGCGGTCCCCGGGTCAGCCGCCGTCACGGCGCCCTGGGAGGTCATCGTCGGATCATCCCTCCTGGTCGGCGGCCTGCTGGGTCTGGTCCACGATGTCCTGCGGCGTCGCCTCGCCCGCGAACTGCAGCGCGATCGCGTCGTTCATCGCACCACCGACCGACGCCCCGAACGCGGTGTCGAAGTACAGCTGGACGTAGGGCGCCGCGTCGCGGACCTCGAGCAGCCGGGCGAGCGCCGGGTCGGAGACCGAGCCGTAGGCCGCCGGGTTCGTCGGGAGACCCATGTCGTTCTCGGCGAAGCCCGTCTGCACCTCGTCGGAGAGCAGGTACTTCACGAGGTCGACCGCCTCGTCCGGAGCGCTCTGCGCGACGGCCCACGCGTCGCCGCCACCGAGCTGGGCCTGGGGGTCACCCTCGCCGCCCTGGACCGCCGGGAACGGGAACCAGCCGGTCCTGTCGCCGAGGCCCTGGCCGTCCTCGGTGAGGCCCTGCATGACGCCGGGCTCCCAGTGGCCCGTCAGCTCCATCGCGACCTGCCCGGTCGCCAGCAGGCCCGAGGCCGACGTGGCACCCTCCTGGGCCGGCGTCGTCAGGAAGCCGGGGTTGAAGGGCTCGGTGTCGATGACCGCCTGGACCTCCTCGCCCGCCTGGACGAAGCACGGGTCGGAGAAGTCGAGGCTGGTGACCGCGTCGGTCAGCACGTCCTCGGAGCACGCGCGCACCGCCGCGTAGTACCAGTAGTGGGCGGCGGGCCACTTGTCGCCCGCGCCGAGCGAGATCGGCGTGATGCCGGCGCCCTTCAGGGTCTCGATCGTGGAGGCCAGCTCCTCCATCGTGGTCGGCGGCGCCGTGATGCCCGCCTGCTGGAAGAGCTCGGTGTTGTACCAGAAGCCCACGACGCCGACGGAGAACGGCAGCGCGTAGGTCTTGTCCTCCACCTGCCAGCCGGCGACGGAGCCGCCGACCTTGTCGATCTCCTCCGCCGCGTCCTCGGACAGGTCGCGCACCAGGCCGGCCTCCACGTGGTCGGCCAGCTCGCCGCCGCCGCGCTCCATGTAGACGTCCGGCACGTCGCCGCTCTGGAACGCCGCCTCGAGCTTGTCGACCATGTCCTCGTGGGCCATGGCGACGACCTCGACCTCGACGCCCGGGTTGGCCTCCTCGAAGTCGGCGGCCACCTGCTCGTAGTAGCCCCTGCCGGGCTCGTTGTTCGAGTTGTGCCACCAGGTGATCGTGTTGTCGTCGCCTCCCGAGGCGCTGCTGTCGCCACCGCCACAGGCAGTGGCCGTCAGCAGCACCGCACTGCTGCACAGCACAGAGAGAGCTGCTCGCCCCGTACGCCGCATGTCTGACCCCTTCGTCACTCCGCACGCCTCGGTGGCGTGGAACACATTCGAAGAAGGTGGCAGCAAGGTCTTGCGCTGTCAATCGTTGTCGATAACGATTTCGAGGTGACCTGCTCCACATCCACCGTCTCCGACGTCCGGTGTTCCGAGGCCACGCTGACCGTGCGCCACGCCGACGGTTCGCCCTGCGCGGACCGGGAGGTGGTGGTCGAGCAGGTGCGGCACGACTTCGCCTTCGGCAACATCGGCTTCGACTTCGTGGGGCTGGCCAACGGGGAGCGGGGCGAGTCCCGCGAGAACGTCTTCGGCGGCGCCGACCCGGCGGCGGCCGAGCGGCTCGAGCACCTCTGGCTCGACCTGTTCAACACCGCCACCCTCCCGTTCTACTGGGCCGGCTTCGAGCCGGTGGAGGGGCAGCCCGACACCCGCCGCCTGCAGGCCGCGGCAGCGTGGTTCCGGGAACGGGGCGTGTCCGTCAAGGGCCACCCGCTGGTCTGGCACACGCTCGCCCCGGACTGGCTGAGGGAGTACCCCGACCAGGAGGTCGAGGAGATCGTGCGGGCGCGGGTCCGGAGGGAGGTCGGGGCCTTCGCGGGGCTGGTCGACACCTGGGACGCGATCAACGAGGTCGTGATCATGCCGGTCTTCGCGAACGAGGACAGGCAGAACGCGATCACCCGCCTGTGCCGCCGCATCGGTCGCATCCCGACCATCCGCCTGGCCTTCGAGGAGGCGCGCGCGGCGAACCCGGCGACCACGCTGGTCCTGAACGACTTCAACCTGTCGACGGCGTACGAGTGCCTCATCGAGGGAGTCCTCGAAGCCGGGGTGCAGGTCGACGCGATCGGTCTGCAGAGCCACATGCACCAGGGCTACTGGGGCGAGGAGCGGACGCTGGCGGTCCTGGAGCGGTTCGCGCGCTACGGCCTCCCGCTGCACTGGACCGAGACGACCCTGGTGTCCGGGGACCTGATGCCGCCGGAGATCGTGGACCTGAACGACCACCAGGTCGACGAGTGGCCGTCGACGCCCCAGGGCGAGGAGCGGCAGGCCGACGACGTCGTCCGCCACTACCGGACGCTCCTGTCGCACCCCGCGGTCCAGGCCGTGACCTACTGGGGCATCACCGACCGGGGGTCCTGGCTCGGCGCACCCGCGGGCCTGGTGCGCGCCGACGGCACTCCCAAGCCGGCGTACGACGCCCTCCGCGGCCTGGTCAAGGGGGAGTGGTGGCTCGCGCCGACCCGGCTGCGGACCGACGGCGAGGGCCGGGTGTCGGTGCGCGGGTGGGCCGGCGACTACCTGGTGTCGGCGGAGGACGGCTCCGGGTCCTGGACGCTGCGGCCCGACGCGCTGCAGCCGGAGGTCACCCTGGCCTGACCGCTGCACCGACCACCCAGCACCGCCGGCGACGCCGGCCCACCGCGATCACAACGACGAGATTGGACGGACTCCCGAGGGCATGGGTACCAACGACGAGATCGGCAGGGACACCGGACAGGCGCCGTGGCGGGACCCCGCCGTCCCCGCGGAGAACCGGGTCGCAGACCTCGTCTCCCGCATGACGCTGGAGGAGAAGGTCGCCCAGCTGTACGGCGTCTGGGTGGGCATCGACGAGACCGAGGGCGAGGTGGCCCCGCACCAGCACGACATGGCCGCGGCGCCGGTGGACTGGAGCGAGCTGATCCGCAGCGGGCTGGGGCAGCTGACCCGGCCGTTCGGGACCGCGCCCGTCGACCCGTTCGTGGGGGCCAAGGGCCTGGCGGAGAGCCAGCGGCAGATCGTGGCGGCCGGCCGCTTCGGGATCCCCGCGCTGGTGCACGAGGAGTGCCTCACGGGTCTCGCGGCGTGGACGGCGACCGTCTTCCCCTCGCCGCTGTGCTGGGCGGCCAGCTTCGACCCGGACCTGGTGGAGCGGATGGGCGCGCTCATCGGGGAGGGCATGCGCCGGCTCGGCGTCCACCAGGGGCTCGCCCCAGTCCTCGACGTCGCCCGCGACCTGCGCTGGGGACGGGTCGAGGAGACCATGGGCGAGGACCCGCACCTCGTGGGCACGATCGGCAGCGCCTACGTCCGCGGCCTGGAGTCCAGCGGCGTCGTGGCGACCCTCAAGCACTTCGTCGGCTACTCCGGCTCCCGGGCGGGGCGCAACCTCGCGCCGGTCTCGGCCGGCCCCCGGGAGATCGCCGACGTGTTCCTCCCACCGTTCGAGATGGCCCTGCGGGCGGGTGCCCGGTCGGTGATGAACTCCTACACCGACATCGACGGCGTGCCCGCCGCGGCGGACCCGGCGCTGCTCACGTCCCTGTTGCGGGAGACCTACGGGTTCACCGGCACGGTCGTCGCCGACTACTTCTCGATCGCCTTCCTCCAGACCCTGCACGGCGTGGCGGCCTCGCCGGCGGAGGCGGCCGCGCGTGCCCTGGAGGCGGGGATCGACGTGGAGCTGCCGACCGTGAACTGCTACGGCCGGCCGCTGGTCGAGGCGGTGCGCGGCGGAGCCGTGGACGAGGGCCTGGTGGACCGGGCGCTGCGCCGGGTGCTGCTGCAGAAGTGCGAGCTCGGCCTGCTCGACGCCGACTGGTCCCCGGACTCGCCGGCGGTCCTGGACGGAGCGGTGAGCCTGGACTCCGAGGAGTCCCGGGCCGTCGCCGGGGAGCTCGCCCGCCGCTCGGTCGTGCTGCTCGCCAACGACGGGACGCTGCCGCTGCGGCCCGGGCTGCGCCTGGCGGTGGTCGGTCCCCGCGCCGACACCGCCCAGGCGATGCTCGGCTGCTACTCGTTCCCGATGCACGTCGGCGTGCACCACCCGGACGTGCCCGTGGGCGTCGACATCCCGACGCTCGCCGACGCGCTGGAGGCGGCCCCGGAGGCGTTCGACGTCGTCGTCGCGGAGGGCTGCCCGGTGCTGGGTGGCGACGACGAGGGGATCGCGGCCGCCGCCCGAGCCGCGGCCGACGCCGACGTGTGCGTCGCCGTCCTCGGCGACAAGGCAGGCCTGTTCGGCAACGGCACCTCGGGGGAGGGCTGCGACGCTGTCGACCTGCGGCTGCCCGGCCGTCAGGAGGAGCTGCTCGAGGCACTGCTCGCGACGGGGAAGCCGGTCGTGCTGGTCCTGCTCGCCGGGCGCCCCTACGAGCTGTCGCGCCAGGTGGACCGGCTCGCCGCGGTGGTGTGCGGGTTCTTCCCGGGCGAGGAGGGCGGCCCGGCGGTGGCCGACGTCCTCAGCGGGCGGGTGTCCCCGTCCGGCCGGCTGCCGGTGAGCTTCCCGCGCGCGGGGAGCAGCCAGCCGGCGACCTATCTCGCGGCGCCGCTGGGCCGGCGCACCGACGTGAGCACGGTGGACCCGACCCCGCTGTTCCCCTTCGGCCACGGGCTGGGCTACGGCGCCGCCACCTGGGCCGGCGTCCGCCCGGTCGGCGGTCCGGAGTGGGACACCGACGGCACGGCCGAGCTGGAGGTCGAGCTCCGCAACGACACTGACCGCGAGGTGACCGAGGTCGTGCAGGTCTACCTGCACGACCCCGTGGCCGAGGTGGTCCGGCCGGTGCAGGCCCTCGTCGCCGCCCGGCGGGTCGACCTCGCGCCGGGGTCCACCGCGACCGTCCGGTTCAGCCTGCACGCCGACCTCACCTCCTTCACGGGGCGGGACGGCGCGCGGATCGTCGAGCCGGGTGAGGTGGAGCTGCGGGTGGGCGCCTCCAGCGCCGACGTGCGGGAGACGCTGAGGTTCACGCTCACCGGCGGCCGCCGCACGGTCGGGTTCGAGCGGGTGCTGCACCCCGGGACCGTCGTGGAGCCGGGAACGGCCACCGACTGATGCCGCACACCGACCTCCCGCTCGAGGAGCTCCGGCGCTACCGCCCGGACCTCCCGGCCCCGGACGACCTCTGGGACTTCTGGGAGACGACCCTGGCCGAGGCGGCCGAGCGCCCGCTGGACGTGTCCTGCACGCCGGTCGACACCGGGCTGGTGACCGTCGAGACCCAGGACGTGTCCTTCGCCGGCTCCGGCGGGTCCGAGGTCCGCGCCTGGCTGCACCTGCCTGCCCGCGCGCTGCGCGGCGACGGCGCGCTGCCCGGGGTCGTCCAGTTCCAGGGCTACAACGGCGGACGGGGTCTGCCGCACGAGCACGCGTTCTGGGCGTCGGCGGGCTTCGCCCAGCTGGTCGTGGACACGCGCGGGCAGGGCAGCGGCTGGTCGGTGGGGGACACCGGCGACCCGGTGGGCTCCGCCGCGGCGCAGCCCGGGTTCCTGACCCGGGGCGTGCTGGCGCCGGAGGACTACTACTACCGGCGCGTCTACACCGACGCCACGCGGGCCGTCGAGGTGCTGCGGGGCCACCCCGAGGTCGACGGCGACCGGGTCGCGGTCACCGGCACCAGCCAGGGCGGCGGCCTCGCCCTGGCCGTCTCCGCGCTGGCCGACGGGGTGCGGGCGGTCATGCCCGACGTGCCGTTCCTCTGCGACTTCCCGCGCGCCACGCGCGTCGCCCCCGGCGACCCGTACGGCGAGATCGTGCGGTACCTCAGGGCCCACCGCGACCGCGTGGACCGCGTCTTCCGGACGCTCTCGTACTTCGACGGCGCGGTCCTCGCCCGGCGGTCGTCGGCACCGGCACTGTTCTCCGTCGCCCTCATGGACGAGGTCTGCCCGCCGTCGACGGTCTTCGCGGCGTACCACGCGTACGCCGGACCCAAGGAGATCGAGGTCTACCCGTTCAACGACCACGAGGGCGGGGAGGCCTTCCAGCAGCGCGCGCAGCTGACCTGGCTGCGCAGCCGGCTCGAGGGGCGGGGCGCCTGATGCTGCACGCACGCCTCACCGTCGACCGGACGCGACCGGTGGGCCCGGTGTCCCGCCGCCTCTTCGGCGCCTTCGTCGAGCACATGGGACGCGGCGTGTACGGCGGCATCTACGAGCCGGGGCACCCGACGGCGGACGAGGACGGCTTCCGCCGCGACGTGATCGACCTCGTCAGGGAGATGGGGGTGACGACGGTCCGGTATCCCGGCGGGAACTTCGTCTCCGGGTTCCGGTGGGAGGACGGCGTCGGGCCCCGTGAGGACCGCCCCGTCCGGCTCAACCTCGCGTGGCACAGCACGGAGACCAACGAGGTCGGGCTGCACGAGTTCGCCTCGTGGCTGGAGGAGGTCGGCGCCGAGCTCATGCTCGCCCTGAACCTCGGCACCCGCGGCACCCTCGAGGCGCTCGACCTGCTCGAGTACGCGAACGTGCCCTCCGGCACGACGCTCGCGGAGCAGCGGATCCGGAACGGGCGCCGGCAGCCGTTCGACGTCCGGATGTGGTGCCTCGGGAACGAGATGGACGGTCCGTGGCAGCTCGGCCAGCGGTCCGCGGACGACTACGGGAAGCTCGCCGCCCGGACCGCGAAGGCCATGCGCCAGGTCGACCCCGACATCGAGCTGGTCGCCTGCGGCTCGTCGGGCGCGACCATGCCGACCTTCGGGGAGTGGGAGCGCACCGTCCTCACCCACGCCTACGACGACGTGGACTTCATCTCCTGCCACGCGTACTACGAGGAGAAGGACGGCGACCTCGGGTCCTTCCTCGCCTCTGCGACGGACATGGACCGGTTCATCGAGACGGTCGTCGCCACCGCCGACCACGTGAAGGCCGTCCGCAAGAGCCAGCGGACCATCGACATCTCCTTCGACGAGTGGAACGTCTGGTACCTGTCGAAGGTGCCGGCCGGCCTCGCCAGGCGCATCGACGACTGGCCCCTCGCGCCGGCCATCAGCGAGGAGCCCTACACCGTGGCCGACGGCGTCGTCGTGGGGAGCCTGCTGATGTCGCTGATCCGGCACGCGGACCGGGTCACGAGCGCCTCGATGGCCCAGCTCGTCAACGTGATCGCCCCGATCGCGGCCGAGCCGCAGGGACCGGCGTGGCGGAGGTCGACCTTCTTCCCGTTCGCGACCACCGCGCGCCTGGCGCGCGGCGTCTCCCTCCGGGTGGGCGTCGAGTGCCCCGGCTACGACACCGCCGAGTACGGCGAGGTGCCCGTCGTCGACGCCGCCGCCACGGCCGACGACGGCGTGGCCGCGCTCTTCCTCGTGAACCGCTCGCAGACGGAGGAGGCGGAGGTCTCCGTCGACCTCGCACCGCTGGGCGTGAGCACCGTCGAGGAGGCACTGACGCTCTCCGACCCGGACCCGCACGCGGCCAACACCAGTGACCGGCAGGACCGGGTCCGGCTGCAGCCGAACGCCCGAACGGCTTTGATCGAGGGCGGGCTCCGGATGAGCCTGCCGCCGGTCTCCTGGACAGCCGTCTCCCTCCGCTGACCGCAGATCCCGACTCCACCCCCGCACCGCACCGCACCCGAGAGGAACCCCCATGTCGACACCTCAGCCCACCCGCGAGGACAAGTTCTCCTTCGGCCTCTGGACGGTCGGCTGGCCGGCGCGCGACCCGTTCGGCGAGGCCACCCGCCCCGATCTCGACCCGGTCGAGAGCGTGCACCGGCTCGCCGAGCTCGGCGCCTACGGCGTCACCTTCCACGACGACGACCTGATCCCGTTCGGCAGCGACGACACCGCCCGCACCCAGCGGATCGACGCGTTCAAGAAGGCGCTGGCCGACACCGGCCTGGTCGTGCCGATGGTGACCACCAACCTGTTCACCCACCCGGTGTTCAAGGAGGGCGGGCTCACCGCCAACGACCGCGGCGTCCGCCGGTTCGCGCTGCGCAAGGTCATGCGCAACATGGACCTCGCCGCCGAGCTCGGCGCGCAGACCTACGTGCTGTGGGGTGGCCGCGAGGGCGCCGAGGTCGACAGCGCCAAGGACCTCAAGGCCGCGCTCGACCGCTACCGCGAGGGCCTCGACACCCTGGCGCAGTACTCCGAGGACCGCGGCTACGGCCTGCGCTTCGCCCTGGAGCCCAAGCCCAACGAGCCGCGCGGCGACATCTTCCTGCCGACCATCGGCCACGCGATCGCCTTCATCCACACCCTCGAGCACGCCGACCTGGTGGGCGTGAACCCCGAGGTCGGGCACGAGCAGATGGCCGGCCTCAACTACACGCACGGCATCGCCCAGGCGCTGTGGCAGGGCAAGCTCTTCCACATCGACCTCAACGGGCAGAAGGGCCCGCGCTACGACCAGGACTTCGTCTTCGGTCACGGCGACCTGCTGTCGGCGTTCGCCACCGTCGACCTGCTGGAGAACGGCTTCCCGTCCGGCGGCGCCCGCTACGAGGGCCCCCGCCACTTCGACTACAAGCCGCTGCGCACCGAGGACGTGAAGGGCGTCTGGGAGTCGGCCGAGGCCAACATGCGCACCTACCTGCTGCTCAAGGAGCGGGCCGCCGCGTTCCGCGCCGACCCGGAGGTGCAGGAGGCCCTCGCCGACGCCGCCGTGCCCGAGCTCGCCCAGCCGACCCTCGGCGACGGCGAGTCCTACGAGCAGCTGCTGGCCGACCGCTCGGCGTTCGAGGACTTCGACGCCGCGGCCGCCGGCGGCCGCCGCGGTGGCCAGGTCCGCCTGTCCCAGCTGGCCCTCGAGCACCTGCTCGGCGCCCGCTGATGGCACTGGTCGCGGGGGTCGACACCTCGACCCAGGCCTGCAAGGTCGTCGTCCGGGACGCGGCGTCCGGTGCCCTCGTGCGCGAGGGCCGGGCGCCGCACCCCGACGGCACCGAGGTGGCCCCCGCGGCCTGGGCGGCCGCCCTGGAGCAGGCGGTGGCGCAGGCCGGCGGGCTCGACGACGTCGCCGCCGTCGCCGTGGGCGGCCAGCAGCACGGCATGGTCTGCCTCGACGAGGACGGCCGGGTCGTGCGCGACGCCCTGCTCTGGAACGACACCCGCTCCGCCGGCGCGGCCGCCGACCTCACCCGCGAGCTCGGCGGCCCGCAGGCGTGGGCCGACGCCGTCGGCCTGGTGCCGGTGGCGTCGTTCACCGTCACCAAGCTGCGCTGGCTGGCCGAGCACGAGCCCGACAACGCGAAGCGCACGGCCGCGGTGTGCCTGCCGCACGACTGGCTGACCTGGGTCCTGGCCGGGGAGCCGGGCCTGGACTCGCTGGTCACCGACCGCGGCGACGCCAGCGGCACCGGGTACTGGTCGGCGGCGACGGGGGAGTACCGCCCCGACCTGCTGCAGCGCGCCTTCGGCAGCACGCCGGTGCTGCCGCGGGTGCTCGGCCCGGCCGAGGCCGCCGGGGCGGTGGCGTGGGGCGGCACCAGCGGCGCCGTCCTCGGCCCCGGCACCGGCGACAACGCCGCCGCGGCGCTGGGCCTGGCCGCCGAGCCCGGCGACGTCGTCTGCTCGATCGGCACCTCCGGCGTCGTGTCGATCGTCTCCACCACCCCGGCCGCCGACCCCAGCGGCGCCGTCGCCGGGTTCGCCGACGCCACCGGCAACTACCTGCCGCTGGTGGCCACGCTCAACGCCGCCCGCGTCCTCGACGCCACCGCGCGGCTGCTCGGCGTCGGCCACGACGAGCTGTCCCGGCTGGCGCTGTCGGCCCCGGCCGGCGCCGGCGGCCTGGTCCTCGTGCCCTACCTGGAGGGCGAGCGCACGCCGGACCGTCCCGACTCCACCGGCGCGCTGCACGGGCTGACGCTGGCCACCTCCACCCCCGCCTCGCTCGCCCGCGCCGCCGTCGAGGGGCTGCTGTGCGGCCTCGCCGACGGCCTCGACGCCGTCCGCGCCACCGGCGCGGAGGTGCGCCGGGTGTTCCTCGTCGGCGGCGGCGCCCGCTCGGAGGCGGTCCGCCGGATCGCCCCCGCCGTCCTCGGCGTGCCGGTGCTCGTGCCGCCGCCGGGGGAGTACGTGGCCGACGGCGCCGCCCGCCAGGCCGCCTGGGTGCTGTCCGGCGCGGACACCGCACCCGAGTGGCCGCGGCCGGGCACCGAGGTGCACGAGGCCGACCCGACCCCCGCCGTCCGCGAGCGCTACGCCGAGGTCCGCGACCTCACCGCGAACCGGACCTGACCTGACCCACCCCCGCACCACCGGCACCGTCGCCGTACCCCCGAGGAGCACCCCCATGGCCACTGTCACCTACGACTCCGCGACCCGCGTCTACCCCGGCGCCGAGCGGCCCGCCGTCGACGCGCTGGACCTGCAGGTCGAGGACGGCGAGTTCCTCGTCCTCGTCGGCCCGTCCGGGTGCGGCAAGTCCACCTCGCTGCGGATGCTCGCCGGCCTCGAGGACGTCGATGGCGGCCGCATCCTCATCGGCGACCGCGACGTCACCGACCTGCCGGCCAAGGACCGCGACATCGCGATGGTGTTCCAGAACTACGCGCTGTACCCGCACATGACCGTCGCCGACAACATGGCCTTCGCGCTCAAGATGGCCAAGGTCGGCAAGGCCGAGATCGGCGAGCGGGTGCGCGAGGCGGCGAAGCTGCTCGACCTCGAGCAGTACCTCGACCGCAAGCCCAAGGCCCTCTCCGGCGGGCAGCGGCAGCGCGTGGCGATGGGCCGGGCGATCGTCCGCCAGCCGCAGGTCTTCCTGATGGACGAGCCGCTGTCCAACCTCGACGCCAAGCTCCGCGTGCAGACCCGCACCCAGATCGCCGCGCTGCAGCGGCGCCTGGGCATCACCACCGTCTACGTCACCCACGACCAGGTCGAGGCCATGACCATGGGCGACCGGGTCGCCGTCCTCAAGGACGGGCTGCTCATGCAGGCAGGCCGGCCGCGGGACCTCTACGACCGGCCCCGCAACGTCTTCGTCGCGGGCTTCCTCGGGTCGCCGGCGATGAACCTCGTCGAGCTGCCGGTGACCGACGGCGGCGTCCGGTTCGGCGACACCGTGCACCCGGTCGAGCGCGAGGTGCTCGGCCGCGCGGCCGCCGACCGGGTGGTGCTCGGCGTCCGCCCCGAGGACCTCGAGGTCGGCGAGCACGGCATCCCGGTGGAGGTCGACGTCGTCGAGGAGCTCGGCGCCGACGCCTACGTGTACGGCCATGCCCTCCTGGAGGGGGCCGACCTCGACGGGACCCGGCACACCGTGACCGTCCGGGTCGACGGCCGCCGCCCGCCGGTCAAGGGCGACCGGGTGCACGTCACGCCGCGCGCCGGCCACGTGCACCTGTTCTCCACCGTCGACGGCGAGCGGCTCGGGTGAGCCTCCCGCCCACCGGCGAGCAGCACGTCCTCCGCCGCGGCGACGCCGAGGCCGTCGTCGTCGAGGTCGGCGGCGGCCTGCGCACCTACCGGGCCGGCGGCCGCGACGTCGTCGACGGCTACGACACCGCCGAGATGGCCGCCGACGTGCGCGGGCACGTGCTCGCGCCCTGGCCCAACCGGCTGCGCGACGGCGTCTGGTCCTGGGACGGCGTCCGGCACGTCACCCCGGTGACCGAGCCCGAGCGGGGGACGGCGATCCACGGGCTGGTGCGGCACGTGCCCTGGCGGGTGCTCGAGCGGGCCGAGGACCGCGTCGTCCTCGGCCACCTGCTGCACCCGCAGCCGGGGTACCCCTTCAGCCTGCGGCTGCAGGTGGCGTGGGAGCTCACCGACGACGGTCTGCGGGTGACCACCACCGCCACCAACGAGGGCGCCACCGACCTGCCCTACGGCGAGGGGCACCACCCCTACCTCGCCGTAGGCCCGGGGCTGCTCGTCGACGACTGCACGCTCACCCTGCCCGCGGCCACCCGGCTGCTGACCGACGACCGGCTGCTGCCGGTCGGCCGCGAGCCGGTGGAGGGGACGCCGTTCGACCTGCGGGGAGGCCGGCGGGTCGGCGACCTGGTGGTCGACGACTGCTTCACCGACCTCGCCCGCGACGCCGACGGCCTCGCCGAGGTGCGGCTGGTCCGCCCCGACGGCAGCGGCGCCGCGGTCTGGATGGACGCCTCCTACGGGCACCTGCAGGTGTTCACCGGCGACGTCGTCGAGCCGCCGTCGCGCCGCCGGCACGGGCTCGCCGTCGAGCCGATGACGTGCCCGCCGGACGCGTTCCGCACCGGCGAGGCCGTGCGGCGGCTGGCGCCGGGGGAGTCCACGACCGGCACCTGGGGCATCCGCCCGCTCTGACCGCCGGAGCGGGGGTCAGGCGGTCAGGGCGAGGCAGATCCAGCACAGCGGGTCGCCGGCGTCGTCCCGGTCCTCGGGCCAGGACCACACCGCCGGGTCGAGCAGCGTCACCGGCGCCAGGCACACCGACCGGCCGACCAGCAGCCCGTCGCCGCCCACCGCGTGCAGGCGGCCCACCGGCAGGTCCAGCGACTCCCCGCCGCACTCGAGGGGGCGCACGTCGTCCGCGCCCATCGTCCAGTGCTCGCGGCGCCGCGTGTCCGCGCTCACCGCAGCACGAGGCGCTCGCCGGCGGGCATCCGGCGGGCGAGGTCGGCGAGCAGCGCACGGGCGTCGTCGGCCACGGTCGCCGTGTCGAGCCGCACGACGACCTGCCGGTGGCCCAGCCGCCGGAGCCCGGTCACGGTCCGGCACAGCGCCTCGGCGCCGATCCGGTCGAGACGGCCGCGGACGCTGATGACGCCGGTGGTCCGGTCGGTGCGCGCGGTGGACAGCGGGGGCAGCGGACGGGCGCCGTCCTCGGGCTCCCGCTGGATCGCGGGCGGTCCCGAGGGGGCACGCCGTCGTCGGGCGGCGGTGCGGCGGTGGGCCTCTTCTCGACTCACCCCCTCACCGTGACGAATCCGTCCGGAATCCCCAGGGCCCTAGGTCCCGGGGACGGCCCGGTCCACCGCGGGCCGACACGCAAGGAGTGCGGCCCGTCACGGTCCGCACGTCCCCGTCGAGGAAGCGGGGCCACCGGTGCCCGGCACTCCGCGCATTCCCGTTATCCCCAACTACTTGGCAATGGCAGGTCCGGGCGCGGACGGGGAAGGCACGGGGGGCGCCGACGGGTGCGGTCACCGGCGGCGGGGAGGTGGCGCGGGGTACCTAGACTCGACCGGGCACCCCTGATCCGGGAGCCGGTACCGACCGAGGAGGGTGCACGTGGCCGTACGGGCCATCCGGGGCGCGACGCAGGTGGACGCCGACGAGCGCGAGCAGGTCCTCGAGGCCACCCGGGAGCTGGTGAGCACCGTGGTCGAGCGCAACGGCCTCCACCACGACGACATCATCAGCATCCTGTTCACCGCCACCCCGGACCTGGTCTCGGAGTTCCCGGCGCTGGCCGCCCGCGAGCTCGGGATGGGCGACGTGCCGCTGATGTGCGCCACGGAGATCGGCGTGGAGCGCGCACTGCCGCGGGTGCTGCGGCTCATGGCGCACGTGGAGACCGAGCGGCCGCGGGAGGACATCCAGCACGTGTACCTGCGGGGTGCCGTGGCGCTGCGACGGGACATCGCGCAGTGAGCGAGCGCCGGCGAGCGGACACCACTGCGCGGGGTGACGGCGCAGTGAGCGCGCGGTTCCGTGGCCAGGTGACCCTCGACGGGCCGTCGGGCACGGGCAAGTCCAGCGTCGCGCGCGCGGCGGCGACCCGGCTGGGCGCGGCCTACCTCGACACCGGTGCGATGTACCGGGCCGCGACCGTGGCCGTCCTCGACGCCGGCGTCGACCCCGGGGACGCCGGGGCGGTGGCCCGCGTGGTGGCCGGCGCGCGCATCGAGGTGGGGACGGCGGCCGACACCGAGCGGGTCGAGGTCGACGGCACCGACGTCGCGGTGCGGATCCGCGGCGCCGAGGTGACCCGCAACGTCTCGGCGGTCTCGGCGGTGCCCGCGGTGCGCCGGCAGCTGGTCGACCAGCAGCGCGCCCTGGTGGCCGCCGCCGACGCCGTCGTCGTCGAGGGCCGCGACATCGGCACCGTGGTGCTGCCCGACGCGACGGTGAAGGTCTACCTGACCGCCGCGCCCGAGGCGCGCGCGCAGCGGCGGGCCGCCCAGCTGGGCCTGAGCACCGCGGCCGAGGTCGCGGCGCTCGCCGCCGACATGCGCCGCCGGGACGAGTACGACAGCAGCCGCGCGGACAGCCCGCTGCGGCCGGCCGCCGACGCGGTGGTCGTGGACAGCACCGACCTGGACCGGGAGGCCGTCGTCGACCGCATCGTCGACCTGGCGCTCTCGGCGGTCGGGGCAGGGGAGAGGGCATGAGCGAGGAGGGCACCGGCGGTCCGCTGCCGGTGGTGGCGATCGTCGGCCGGCCCAACGTGGGCAAGTCGACGCTGGTGAACCGGTTCCTGGGCCGGCGCGCGGCGGTGGTGCAGGACGTGCCGGGCGTGACCCGCGACCGGATCTCCTACGAGGCGCTGTGGAACGGGCGGCGGTTCACCGTCACCGACACCGGCGGCTGGGACCCGAAGGCCGAGGGGCTGGGCGCGTCGATCAGCCGGCAGGCCGAGTTCGCGATGCGCACCGCCGACGTCATCGTGTTCGTCGTCGACAGCCGGGTGGGCGCCACCGACACCGACCTGGCCGCCGCGCGCATCCTGCGCCGCAGCGACCGGCCGGTGATCGTCGTCGCGAACAAGATCGACGACGAGCGCAGCGAGGCCAACGCCGCCGAGCTGTGGTCGCTGGGGCTGGGGGAGCCGCAGCCGGTGAGCGCGCTGCACGGGCGGGGCAGCGGTGACCTGCTCGACCTGGTGCTCGACGCGCTGCCCGAGGCGCCGCGGGAGCAGCCCGAGGAGGGCGGCCCGCGCCGCGTGGCGCTGGTCGGGCGGCCCAACGTGGGCAAGTCCAGCCTGCTCAACCGGCTGGCCAAGGAGGAGCGCTCGGTCGTCGACTCGGTGGCCGGCACCACCGTCGACCCGGTCGACTCGATCATCACCCTCGGCGGCGAGGAGTGGCGGTTCGTCGACACCGCGGGCCTGCGCCGCAAGGTGTCGACGGCGAGCGGCACGGAGTACTACGCGAGCCTGCGCACCGAGGCCGCGATCCAGGCCGCCGAGGTCGCCGTCGTCCTGCTCGCCGCCGACGAGGTGATCAGCGAGCAGGACCAGCGGGTGATCACCCAGGTGATCGAGGCCGGCCGCGCGCTGGTCATCGCGTTCAACAAGTGGGACACCCTCGACGAGGACCGGCACGCCCAGCTGGAGCGCGAGGTCGAGCGCGACCTCGCGCGCGTCCGGTGGGCCAGCCGGGTCAACATCTCCGCGGCCACCGGCCGGGGGATCGGCAAGCTGCCGGACCACCTGCGCGCCGCGCTCGCCTCGTGGGAGACCCGGGTGCCGACGGCGGAGCTCAACGCCTACGTGCGGCAGCTGGTGCAGGAGACGCCGCCGCCGGCCCGCGGCGGGCGCGCCCCGAAGATCAAGTACGTGACGCAGGCCGACGTCCGGCCGCCGCGGTTCGTCGTCTTCTCGACCGGGTTCCTCGAGGCCGGCTACCGCCGGTTCCTCGAGCGCAAGCTGCGCGAGCGGTTCGGCTTCGGCGGCACGCCGCTGGACATCTCGGTCAAGGTCCGCGAGGGCCGGGGGAACGACCGGCGCGGCTGAGGTCAGCCCGCCGGGGCCGGGTCGTCGTCGAAGCGCAGCGGCTCGGTCCGGCGGGGCATGGCCAGCACCGCCAGCGCGATGACGACGGCGGTCACGGCGGTCGCGACGAACACGCCGTGCGAGGCCGCGTGCAGGCTCTCCCGCGCGAACTCCGCGACGGCGCCGCCCTGCGACAGCGCCGCGGTGGTGCTGTCGACGTCGGTGGGGACCGCGCCGTCCAGGCCCGGCGGTGGTGAGGCGAACCGGGCGGCCAGCGTGGTGTTCGCGATCGCGCCGAACACCGCCGCGCCGACCGCCGACCCCATCGACCGGGCGAACATGTTGGTGGCGGTGACGACGCCGCGCCGGTCCCAGCCGACCACCGACTGCACCGCGACGATCAGCGGCGACGACGACAGCCCGAGGCCCGCGCCGGTGACGAACATCCACGCGCCGACCTGCCACAGCCGGGCGTCGGCGCCGAGCAGCGCCGTCCCGACGGTCCCGGCGACGGCGAGCGCGACGCCGATCAGCGCGGTGGTGCGGAAGCCGATCCGCAGGTAGAGCCGGCCGGCGAGGCTCGCCGCGATCGGCCAGCCGAGGGTCAGCGCGGCGAGGGCGAAGCCGGCCTCGAGCGCACCGGCGCCGAGGACGCCCTGCGCCCAGGTCGGCAGGTAGGAGCTCAGCCCGATCAGCAGCGCGCCGAGGCCGAGGGCGGCCACGTTGCCGGACAGCAGGATCCGGCGGCGCAGCACCCACGGCGGCAGCACCGGCTCCGCGGCCCGCCGCTCGACGACCGCGAAGGCCGCGAGCAGGACGACCGCCGTCGCGAGGACCGCGATCGACGTCCCCGACGTCCAGGCCCACGCGCTGCCGCCCTGCAGCAGCCCGAGGATCAGCAGCGCGAACCCGGCCGACAGCAGCACGGCTCCGGCGACGTCGAAGCGGTGCTCGCGGCGCTCGACGCGCTCGCTCCACCGGCGCAGCAGCGCGACGAACGCCAGCGCGCCCAGCGGCAGGTTGACCAGGAAGATCCAGCGCCAGGACAGGTAGTCGCTGAAGACGCCGCCGAGCGTGGGCCCGAGCACCGACGAGACGCCCCACACCGAGGCGAGGTAGCCCTGGACCCGGGCGCGCTCCTCGACGGTGTAGATGTCGCCGATGACGGTCATGCCGATCGGCTGGATGGCGCCGGCGCCGATGCCCTGCAGCGCCCGCCCGACGATCAGCGCCCGCATCGACCAGGCCAGGCCGCAGAACAGCGAGGCGGCGACGAACACCGCGATGCCGAACAGCAGCACCGGCTTGCGCCCGAGGACGTCGGCGAGCTTGCCGTAGACCGGCACGGTCACCGCCTGGGTGAGCAGGTAGACGCTGAACAGCCAGGGGAACTGGCTGAACCCGCCGAGGTCGTCGACGACGGCGGGGACGGCGGTGGCGATGATCGTGCTGTCGAGGGCGATCAGCGCGGTGCTGAGCATGACCGCCCCCAACACGGGGCCGCG
Organism: Geodermatophilus sp. SYSU D01045; assembly: GCF_054050295.1. Taxonomy (NCBI): domain Bacteria; kingdom Bacillati; phylum Actinomycetota; class Actinomycetes; order Geodermatophilales; family Geodermatophilaceae; genus Geodermatophilus; species Geodermatophilus sp. SYSU D01045. The sequence continues at coordinate 134,376 of NZ_JBJGZB010000009.1, read as the reverse complement.
CTCGGAACGGAGCCCGACCGAGGCCCGGGTCACGGTTGTCACGGTCAACCACCAACGCCGGCCGTCGTCGCGCATTCCCGACACCGCTTCGGCCGCACGCCCGAGCAGGGCGCGGACACGGTGCTGTGGCCGGCGACCGCCCCGGAGACGGCGACCGTGACGGGCAACCTGTTCGCGCGGCGCCGGGAGCTGCCCACGCCCGGCCAGGGACGCGACCCCGACGTCCGGCGCCGGCTGTGGGAGCCGGCGAACGACTCACCGCGGCACGCGGCCGACCACCGGGCGGAGCGGGGGAGCAGGTGCGGTAACCTGCTCTACGCAGCGATCGGGCGGCGCGAGCCGCCCGGCGCTCGGGCTGTAGCGCAGCTTGGTAGCGCACTTGACTGGGGGTCAAGGGGTCGCAGGTTCAAATCCTGTCAGCCCGACAGCGACACCGCAGGTCAGAGGCGGGTCACCCGACGAGGGTGGCCCGCCTCTCGCGTCAGTACAGCAACGCGTACAGCAACGCGGCGCTCGATACAGCAGCGGTCACCAGCGGAGTGCCTGCTCCCGCCGGTCGGCGGCCTCGCGCTGCTGGGCGGGGCCGACGTGGCTGTAGATGTCGGCAGTGATCGCATAGGACGAGTGACCGAGGTGCTCCTGGACCACCTTGGTGTGGGTTCCGGCCGCCAGCAGGGAGCTGGCCGCGGAGTGCCGGAGGGTGTGCAGGGTGATGCCGCGGAGGCTGGCGCGCGCGGCGAGGACTTCGAAGCGCCGTAGGACGTTGCGGGGTTCGAGCGGTGTGCCGATCTCGGTTGTGAAGACCAGGCCGTGGTCCTGCCAGGCTCCGACAGCCGTGCGCTGTTCCTCCAGTTGCCGGGTTCGGTGCACCTGGAGCGTCTCGATGGCCGAGCGGGGGAGTGGCACGGTCCGGCGGGACTTGTCGGTCTTGGGCTCGTCGAGCCGCAGCCCCTGAGAGGTCCGGGCGAGGGTCCAGCGGACCCGCAGTAGCCCGGAGTCGAGGTCCACGTCGGACCAGTGAAGGGCCAGCGCCTCTCCGCGGCGCAGCCCGGTGGCCAGCATGAGCCGGAACAGGCTCTCCAACCGGTCGCCACGGATCGCGTGTAGGAGTGCATGCGCCTGCTCCGTGGTCAGGTGCGGCCCGTCCTTGCGCTCGACGCCGGGCCGCTTGACGGCGGCCGCGGGGTTGTTGCGGATCAGCCCGTCGCGAGCGGCGACGTCGAGCGCCGCCCGCAGGACGGTGTAGATCGTCCGCACCGTTGATGCAGCCAGGCCGGCGTCCCGCTTGGTGACGATGAGCGCTTCGACGTCTGAGGGACGCAGCCGGCCGAGGGAAATCGTCCCGACCGTGGGCGCGAGGTGGGTGCGGGCGAGGGTGGCGTAGAGGTCCTTGGTTGCCTGCTTGCGGTCGCTGGCGGCAAGCGACTTGGTGATCCAGTCCTCAAGCCATGCGGCCACCGTCATGGAGGCGTCTTTGACCGGTGCTCCGGACTCGATCCGCTCGCGGACCTCGCGGAGCTTGGCCCGGACCTCGGCCTGCGTCTTCCCGTAGACCGTCCGACGTTTCAGGGTGCCGTGGTCGTCTCGGTAGCTGAGTTCTGCCGACCAGGTGCCGTCCTTCCGCCGGAAGATCGACCCCTCGCCGTTCGCGCGTCTTGCCACGTCGACTCCTCCGGCGATGTCGGCCTACCCGGGCACTCGCTCCCTGCCGGCGACCTGCGGTCCCGAGACCAGCTGGGCGACGTCACCACGGGTGCGCCTGGTGCAGCCGCCGGCGGGACAAACCGGTGGATGGCGGCGGCGTTGTCCCCAGCCGAGAGGCGGGACGGCTATCGGGCGTGTATGCGGCGTGGGCTGGCGTCGATCCGACGTCGCGGAGAGCCTGCTGCATGGCGCTCGGCCGTCGGTGCCGGCGCGGCGTTCGCGGACGTCTCCAGGCAGCGGACGTAGCGCTCGAGCTCGGTGCGGGGGAGTCGGCAACTGCGGCCGATGTGCACCGGGCGTAGGTCGCCGGCCTTCATGAGCGCGTAGATGGTCGTCCGACCGATGCGGAGGACCGTCGCTGCCTCCTCGGGGGTCAGCAGCAGGGGATTGCTGGCCAGCAGGTCGTGAAGGCGCTCCGGGTCGCCCATGTCATCTCCTCCCCATTTCCACTCCGCCCGCCGACGCCCGACTGCGGCCATTCGCGCACGGCGGCTGATGCGGTGCGTCCGTCGACGATGGGGGAACGGTCTCGGGTGCTCCTCCAGTGCATCTGCGACCAGGCATGCGCTGTCGACACGGCGGGGGGCTCGGGGCTGCGACTGTTCTCCAGGTCCCGGAGCCTCAACTGGAGGAGAGCTGGAGAGGGCCGCTCAGGACACGTTCCCGAGGCGGTCTGCAGAACGGCGCCTGCAGTAGACCTCCGGTACGCCCGTTGTCCCAGGCGCACACGTCAGCGGGACGGGTGTCGGGGACCCCAGGTCATGCGGTGCTCGTCGGCAGCTCGGAGGCGGACGTAGGGCCGGCGGTTGTAGGCGTCGAGGACGGCGTCGAGAGCAACGGACAGCCCGGAGAGGTCGCGGTCGTAGATCCGCCCGTCATCAATCTGCTGAGCCAGCTCCTGTAGCGCCTGGGGCCAGTCTCGGCGAGTGAGCGGCTGCCGCATCGGGACCTCCACGCGCCGCTCGACGACATGGACTGCGCTGAGGCCGGAGGCCGCGGCCCGTGATTGCTCCCAGGCGCGTTGCCGGCATGCCGGTGAGCACCAGGTGGGGATGCGCCCGCGGGCCTTCGGCTGGATCGGTCCGCCGCACCATCCGCAGGTCGTCGCTGCTCGGCGGCGATCACTCGGATCGGCCGCAACGGAAGTCGCCTCTGCGCGTCCGGCATCGACGCTGGGCGCAGGCTTCGGAGACGCCGCTGTCCGTGGCTGCTGATTGGGCTCTCGCTGTTCCCTCCGCCTCCTGGCCATGGCGGCCATCCTAATCATCACGACGAAAGCCGCGGCCGACAATGCAAGAGGTGTGTGGCACTTGATCTTGGCCATCTCCGGTGGCGATGAGAGCAGGATGACCTGGTGGAGCAGAGCACCAGGATCGACGTCGAGGCGCCGGTCGAGCAGGTCTGGAAGGTGCTGAGCGAGGTCGAGTTGTGGCCGGAGTGGGCGCCGACGGTGACCTCCGTTCGACGCTTGGACGACGGGCCACTCACCGTCGGGTCCCGGGTTCGGGTGGAGCAGCCCCGGATCCCTTCGACCGAGTACGTGGTCACGGAGCTCGAGCCGAGCCGCTCGTTCACCTGGGTGGCCACCGGTCCGGGCGTCCGCACCACCGCTCGGCACCTGCTCGAGGATCTCGGCGTCGGCGGCACGCGCGTCACCCTGGCGGTGGAGCAGGCCGGGCCCGTGGGCGTGGTGATGGGACGGTTCTACCGCCGGCTGACCGATCGCTACCTCATCGCCGAGGCCGAGGGGATCAAGGCCAGGAGCGAACGACAGGTGTGAAGCTAGGCCATGCGCGAGTCAGCCGCGGTGGCTGGAGACCGTCCCTGAAGGCGGCTTTAGGGACGTGGGCGCTCGTCCGGTGAGCTGTCGGGCCGAGGCCCGTACCAGATTGCTGCGCCGGCGCGAGTGCCCCGCAGTTGCGGATGGATACCGTCCCGTCCGTGGAAGCCCCTACTGCGCTACCCCGCTTCGTTGTTGTCGTTCGCTGCCAGTCCGCCGTGCGACTGGACGAGGATCAGACGTTCACAGTGTCGGTCGTGACCGCCTTCGGTGAGGGTGTCGTGGCAATTCGAACCTTTTATGAGGATCTCGGAGACCGTGGCTCAGTTCCGCGCCATCTCTGGTGCGAGGTTTCGATGCCTGCGCCAACGATTGAAGACGCGATGCAACACGGACCCCAAGTTGCGAGCATGATATTGCAGATGCTGTCCTTGGCGGCCAATGCTGCCATGGATTACTTGCAGCTTGAGTTGGTATTCGATGCGACTCCGGCCGTGCAAGAGCACCAGCTCTGGCAACAACTTTACGACCGGGAGGTCGGCATACCCCGCGTCATGCGCCGCCCGAACGGCGAGCACTTCGACGCGATCCTCAGGGCGGTTGATCGAATAAATGATCCCGCGCGCATGCTGAGAGCCGTTGGGCAATACCTCGAGACGCTTCGATACATGCGTCCCGGCATGGAGATAATGGCAATAGCGCATGCCTGGATGGCTATGGAGGCTCTCACCCCGATCGCGCGGGCGCGAGAGGTCGCGCGTGCAGGCTCGAGAGATGACCTGCTCGCCGAGTGGGGCATAGAGCTGAAGCAACTGGATTCCGAGGTTCGTAGACGGGTTCTCTGCCGAGGAGACGCGGAAGCGTACGCAGAAGCGCGTGAGGCCAGTGATGGCTTGGAGCACGGCATCTGGACATGGTGAAGATTCGCCAACTCTCAGGTACTCATTATCGGACCATCGCCGCTTATCTTCGTGAGGCGATACTGCAACTCCTGGGCGTGGAGGAGTCTTTTGCTGAGGAGATGGGGTCAGGCGATTCCGCGTCGCCACTTGCTTGCGCTCCCCTGTCGCGATACGTAACCGCGGTCATGGTCGGGGGAGTCGACCACTTGACTCATCCCTTGCGTCGATATCCTCAGTTCTCACTCGATTCGTCGACCATCCAAAGTGCTGTTAGGAGGGAGGATGGATCGCTCGAGATCACCCCGTCAGACACCATCAGTTGGGAGATGGGCGACGGAGTGGAGGTGAAGGACGTTCAGGTTCAGTGGTGGGGCCCTTGACAAGCTTCGGCTAACGGCGCAGCCGCCCAATGCAATCGAGAAACGTCCGGACAACTCGATCACGTGAAGCGGTCGTAGTCGGACATAACGAGGACTTGGGGCAGGGCCAACCGAGGGACGCTCCGACGGAGTATGGCTGGACGGATGTCCCAAAGTCGGCCGCTCAGGGACACCAGCGCCTGGCTCGTCTGGAGGGCGCCTGTGTGACGTGCCCTAAGGGCTCGGTCGCTGCTGTTCGCCTGCCGGAGGCCAGGCATGCGATCGGCTGCTGGAGCACGTTCGTGCTCGAGCCCGGTGAGCACGACCCGTCCGCGTCGTTGCTCACCGCCGCGATGTGGGCCGGGGCAGGGCTGCCGGCCGGGAGACGTCGTCCCGGTGACGAGGTCGCCGTCGACGCGCTGCTGGACCCAGGCGTCGCGGTGGCCCTAGCCAGGCCTCCGGGCAGTCCGGGTCCTCACCGCGGGAGGCGCGTGCTCAGCCGGGCCGGTCGGTCGCGGCCTCCTGGATCGAGGCCCAGACCCGCTCCGGTGTCAGGGGGAGGTCCCGTATCACCACGCCGGTGGCGTCCGTGACTGCCGCGGCGAGGGCCCCGGCCGTGCACAGCAGCGCGCCTTCGCTGATTCCCTTCGACCCGTAGGGCCCTGGACCGTCGTGGTTCTCGACGGCGGCGCTCACCAGCTCCACCGGGACGTCCTTGAACGTGGGAATGCGGTAGTCCAGGGCGCCGAGGTTGCGGATTCGTCCGTGCTCGTCGAGCAGCAGTTGCTCCATCTGGCTGTGGCCCAGTCCCATGATCGCGGCGCCTTCGTCCTGGGAGACCACCTGCAGCGGGTTGAGCTCCGTGCCGACGTCGCTCACCGTCACGTGCCTGGTGAGGAGCAGCTCTCCTGTCTCCCGGTCCACCTCCACCTCGATGGCGGTGGCGTTGAACTCGTAGAAGGCGGCGTCGCCGCCGAGCGGGTGCTTGCTCTTGCCGCGCAGCCGCCGGGTGCCCTGGCCGATGAACTCCCCGCGCAGCGGGCCCAGTGCCTGCCGGGCCGCCTCGGGCAGGCTCAGCTCGCCGTCGGGAGTGACCAGCACGCCGGGACGCTCGGACAACTCGTCGGCGGGGACGTCCTTCGACTCGGCGTAGAGCTCCAGCACCCGCCGGCGCACGTCCTGGCAGGCCTCGAGTACGGCCGAGCCCATGAACACCGTCGACCGGCTCGCCGAGGTCTGGAGGTCGAAGGGCACGGTGCCGGTGTCGCCGCTGACCACTGAGACGTGGTCGAGCGCCACCCCGAGCTCGTCCGCGAGGATCTGCTGCCACAGCGTCCGGGCGCCCTGGCCCATGTCGGAGGTGCCCGCGTAGACGATCGCGCTGCCGTCGGCCAGCAGCCGCACGAGACTCTGCGACAGCCCCGAGGTGGCGCCCGGCTTGATGCCCACCGCGATGCCACGGCCCCTGTTGGGGGGGAGCGGCGTCCCCCAGTCGATCAGCTCGGCGGCCTTCTCCAGGCTCTCGTGCCACCTGCCGTCGGCCGCGGCCTCGGACTCGCCGCGCACGAAAGCCTCGCCCTGGGCGACCAGGTTCCGCCGACGGATCTCCAGGCCGTCCAGGCCCAGCTCCCTCGCGCCCGCGTCGAGCTGCGACTCGATCGCCCACGCGACCTGCGGGCTGCCGAAGCCGCGGAAGGCGGTGCTGGGCGTCGTGTTGGTCATGACGGCGCGGGCGTCGATCCGCACACCGGGGATGCGGTAGGGCCCGGCCGCGACGTAGCTGCCCTTGCCCATGACTCGTGGGGCCACGTCGGCGTAGGCGCCGATCTGGAAGTCGGCCCACACCTGGTGGAACGTGAGCGCGCCGTCGGACGTGAAGCCGGTCCGGGCGGCTATCCGGCAGCCGGCACGCCGCATGCTCTGGAAGGTCTCCTCCAGGGACAGCACGATCCGGCAGGTCCGCCGGGTCCGGAGCGCGAGGAAGGCGATCAGCGGCTCGATCTTGGGGTTCTGCTTGCCCCCGAAGCCTCCGCCGGGGTCGGGCGCGAAGACCCGCACCTGGTTGAGGGGCAGTCCGATGACCGAGGCGATCGTGCGCTGCAGCACGAAGGGGTGCTGCACGGGTGAGTAGACGTCGAGGCCGCCCTGGTCCGTCGGGACGACGACGGTGCCGCCGGGCTCGATCGGGAAGTGCGTGACCATCGGGAACGTGTAGGTGTTCTCGACCACGACGTCCGTGCGCGCCTCCTCTGTCTCGAGGTCGCCCCAGGCGTAGTGCGCGTCCTCGAGCACGTTGGTGCCGGCGAGGGCGTGTCCCGGCCGGATCGAGGGGTCCTGGACGAGCTGCGCACCCGGGTCGAGGGCGGCCTCGAGGGTGTAGACGCCCGGCAGCTCCCGGTAGTCGACGACGACGGCGCGCGCGGCGGCCTGGGCCGCATCGAGGGTCTCGGCGACCACCGCCGCCACGGGCTCGCCGTGGTAGTTGACCCGGCCGTCGGCCAGCACCGGACGGTCGGTGTGGGAGACGCCGAACCGCGGCATGGGGGCGGGCAGGTCCGCCGGGGTCACCACGTCGACGACGCCGGGGATCGCTCGGGCGGCCGTCGCGTCGATGCGGAGCACGTCCGCGCTGCCCACTGGCAGCGTCACGACCGCGACCTGCAGCGCCCCGGGGAAGCGCAGGTCGGCGAGGAACCGCTGGGCGCCCGAGGTCCGCGCGTCCCCGCCGTAGCGCAACACGGGCCGGCCGACCTGCCCGCCCGGATGCAGATCCGCCGGGATGCCCAGGTCGTCGCGCTGCTCGATCGCGCGCTCCGGCGCGGTGGTCACTGCGCCGCTCCTCGCCGGACGGCGGTCGCCTGCACCGCGCGCACGATGCGCTGGTAACCGGCGCAGCGGCACAGGTTGCCCGACAGGGCCTCGCGGATCTCGGTCTCGTCGGGCGCCGGGTTGGTCCGCAGCAGGTACTCCGCGGAGACGACCTGGCCCGGGATGCAGAAGCCGCACTGGACCGCGCCCGCGTTGAGGAACTCCTCCTGCAGGTCGGTGAGGCCGTCGGCGGACAGCCCCTCGACGGTCGTGACCTCGTGGCCCTCGGCCTCGACGCAGAGGACGAGGCAGGAGTTGACCGCCTTGCCGTCGAGCAGCACGGTGCACGCGCCGCACTCGCCCTCGGCGCAGCAGCTCTTGGTCCCCGGCAGCCCGACCTCGTCGCGGAGGCCGTCCAGCAGGGTGCGGTGGGCGGGGACGGCGACGGTGCGCTCGCTGCCGTTCACGGTCAGCGTGACCGGCTGCAACTCGTCGTCCACGAGGTGGTCGTTGACGCTCATGAGGCCATCTCCCTGGGGTTGCGTCGGCTGGCGGCGGCGTGCACCGCACGGGTGGCGAGGACGCGGAGCGTGGCGAGGCGGTACTCGCGGCTGCCCCGGACGTCGGAGATCGGAGTCGCGGCCGACAGCAGCTGGTCGAGGGCCGCGCCCAGGGCGCCCTCGTCGGCCAGGTCGACCGGTCCGGGCACCTCGGCGCGCAGCGGCCGTGGCCCGACAGCCCCCATCCCGACGACCAGCCCGCCGTCGGAGCGCACCCCCGCGGCCACGCTGACCGTGGCGAGGTCGACGCCGCGCCGCCGGGTGAGGCGGCGGAAGGCCGACCCCGAGCCTGGCGAGGGGTGGGGGAGATCGATGCGCGTCACCAGCTCGCCGGGCCCGCAGAGGGTGCGCCGTGGCCCCAGGAAGAACTCGTCGAGCGACGCGGTGCGCTCGCCGTCCAGCGACGCGATGGTGACCCGCGCGTCGTGCACGAGCAGCGGGGGAGCGGTGTCAGCTGCGGGCGACGCGTTGCAGGAGTTGGCGACCAGGCTCGCCCGGTTGCGGATGGCCACGGACCCCACCGTGAGGGCCGCCTCGACCAGCGCCGGGTACCAGTCCTGGGCCACCGGATGCGCGACGAGCTCGCCGAGCGTGCACGTGGCGCCGATCCGCACGCCGTCGTCCGTGGCGATGATCGGCTCGGGCAGGTCGGTGACCGCCTTGAGGTCCACGAGCAGGTCCGGCTCGACGGTGTGGTGCCGGAGCCCGACCAGCAGGTCGGTGCCGCCGACGAGCGGCCGTGCGCGCTCGCCGCCGTCGGCCAGTGCGGTCAGCGCGTCGGCCGTGGTGGTCGGCCGGTAGTACCTCGGCATCCTCGCCGTCCTTCCGGGGTGACTGGTCAGGGATGACTGATGGTGGAGACCGGGCTGGGACCGAGTGCGGCGCATGCCCGCTTGGTCACCTCGTCGATCTCCCCGATGGCGTCGATTCGACGGAGCAGGCCCGCGGCGGCGTAGAAGGCGGTGAGCGGCGCCGTGAGGTCCCGGTACACCTGCAGACGGCGGCGGACCGTCTCGGGCTCGTCGTCCTCGCGCGCGACCCACTCGCCGTCGACCAGCAGCCGGCGACCGGAGAGGCGGCGGACGACCTCCTCTTCGTCGACGACGAGCTCCAGGACGATGTCGAGCCGCTGGCCCCGCTCGGCCAACGCCTCGTCCAGGCGCTCCGCCTGCGGGATGGAGCGCGGGAAGCCGTCGAGGAGGAAGCCTCCGGTGGCGTCGGTCTCGGCCAGTCGAGCCAGCACCATGGCGACGGTGATCTCGTCCGGCACCAGGTCCCCGGCATCCATGAAGGCCTTGGCCTGCCGGCCGAGGTCGGTGCCGTTGCTGACGTTGGCCCGGAAGATGTCCCCGGTGGAGATGGCCGGGACACCGAGTCTCCCGGCGATGATCTGGGCCTGGGTTCCCTTGCCCGCACCCGGCGGGCCCAGCAGGACGACGCGCATCAGGACCTCATTCCGTGGGCGGGCCGCTGGGCAGCACGCCCGAGCCGATGACGTAGGTGCGGGCGTTGGTGAACTCGATCGCGCCTGCCTCGCCGAGTTCTCGGCCGTAGCCGCTGCGCTTCGTGCCGCCGAACGGCAGGCGGGGGTCGGACGCGACGACGGCGTTGACGAACAGCGCGCCGGAGGTGATGCGCCGTCCCACGGACAGTGCGCGCTCGGTGTCCGTGCTCCAGACGCTGGCCGCCAGCCCGTAGCGGGTGGTGTTGGCGATGCGGGCTGCTTCGTCGTCGTCGGCGACCGCGACGACCGCGGCCACCGGTCCGAAGGTCTCCTCGGCCATCACGGGCATCTCCGGCGTGACGTCGGCGAGGACGGTCGGTGGGAACCAGGCGCCCGGTCGGTCGAGCCGCTCACCACCGGTCAGCAGCGTGGCCCCGGCGTCCACCGACTCGCGGACCTGCCGCTCCAGCCCGTCGACCAGGTCCGCTCGCGCCATGGGGCCGATGGTCGTGGTCGGGTCGGTGGGCGGTCCGACGGTCAGCTCGGTCGCCGCCTCGGCGAACCGGCGGCTGAATTCGGCGGCGACCCCATGGTGGACGACGAACCGCTTGGCGGCCAGGCAGCTCTGCCCACCGTTGATGAAGCGGCTCTTGACCGCGGCGGCGACGGCGAGGTCGAGGTCGGCGTCGTCGAGGACGACGAAGGGGTCGGAGCCGCCGAGTTCCAGCAGGCTCTTCTTGATCGCCCGGCCGGCGGCGGCAGCGACGGCCGAGCCGGCCCGCTCGCTGCCGGTGAGGCTGACCGCGGCGATCCGGTCGTCCTCGATCAGCGCCTGGCTGACCGCGGGGACGTCCTCCTCGGCGACGACGATGCTGCGGAACACGTTCTCGGGGAGGCCGGCGTCCCGGAAGGCGCGTTCGATGGCGAGCGCGCAGCCGGTGACGTTGGGGGAGTGCTTCAGGATCGCCGTGTTGCCCGCCAGCAGGGTCGGCGCGGCGAAGCGGAGCACCTGCCAGAAGGGGAAGTTCCAGGGCATGACGGCCAGGACCACGCCCAGGGGCTCGTGCGCGACCCAGCTGCGCTGGTCGCCGGTGTCGACCTCGACTGGAGCCAGCGCAGCGGGTCCGTGGTCGGCGTAGTAGTCGCACGCCGTGGCCGACTTCTCCACTTCGGCGCGCGCCTCGGCGATCGGCTTGCCCATCTCGGCGGTCATGAGGGCGGCGAGCTCCTCGACGTCCTTGCGCAGCTGAGCGCCGATCGCACGGATGATCTCGGCTCTCTGTTCCACCGGGGTCGCGGCCCAGGAGGCTTGCGTCTCAGCCACCGAGCCGAGGACGGCGAGGACCTCGTCGACGTCGGAGCCGGGGTAGCTCGTCAGTGGCTCGCCGGTGGCCGGGTCGACCGTGGTGACGGTGGAAGGCATGTGCAGCTCCTAGCTGGTCGTGGGTCAGCGGCGGTTGTCGAGCCGGCCGATGGCTCAGTCGAGGACGAGCACGTCGGTGAGGACGGAGGCCGTCAGTCGATCGGCGTCAGGTGCGTTCGATGGCGAAGGCGCTGACCCGCAGCGACCTGTCGGGAAGGACGGCGTACTCCAGGCCACCCACCCACGGCGGCTCCCCGGGGTCGTCGCCGAGGTGGGCCAGCGCGCAGGCGCGCAGCACGGGGGAGTGCGTCACCGCGACGGTGAGCCCACCGGTGGGGCCGCCTGGGTCGGCCAGGCTGCCGGCGAACGCGTCGATGCGGCGGGCGAGAGTCGTCGCGTCGTCACCGGGGACGTTCGGTAGCCGCAGCCACCAGCCGATCCGGTCGGGGTGGTCGAAGAACCCGGAGAAGAACAGGTTCGACGCCGCCTGGTCCTCGGTCATGCCGGGAACCTGCTCGGCGAGGGCACCGGCGCTGCTCACCATGTCGACCCGTTCGCCTGCCACGTAGATGTCGGGATTGCGCAGCGCGAAGGCCACGCGAGGTCCCTCGACCTCCGCCCCCTCGCTCCGCGCCCCCTCGGCCACGGCCTCGGCGGTCTGCCGGGTACGCAACGTCCCGCCGGTCAGGACACGGAAAGCCGGCCTCTCCTTGCCGAGGTCACGGCCGACCTGCCGGGCGATCTCCACCCCGTTGTCCGTGAGCGGGACGTCCCCCCGGTGCGAAGCGATCTCGCTGTGGCGCACCAGCAGGAGCCGGTGCGCCACAGCGACGTCGGGGCCGGACGGCTCAGACATCGATCGTTTCGTACGTCTTGACGCTGCGCTCGGCCAGGTACTCGATGATGTAGCCGAACACGTTCTCCTGGAAGTGCGGCGTGTTCTTGTGGTCCTCGTAGGCCTGCGCGTCGGTGTACTGCTCGTAGAGGAAAAAGGTCTCGGGGTCCTCCGGGTTGACCTGCGCCTGGTAGAAGACGTTCCCCGGCTCGGCACGCGACAGCGGCGTCATCTTCTTGATCACGTCGGTGACCCGCTTGGCCTCTCCGGGCTTGGCCTTCCAGGTGGCTGCGACGACGAACGCCATGTCAGTTGTCCTTCCGATGGGGTGTTCCGACGGTGTTGCGCAGGACGCCGATGGGGCCGGCTTCCATCTCGATGACGTCTCCCGGCTGTAGCCAGCGGTCCAGTTCCAGCCCGGAGCCGCCGGTGGCGGTGCCGGAGCCCAGCACCTCACCGGGCAGCAGGGTCTGGTCCTGGGCGGCGTAGGCGATGAGGTCACCGAAGCTGTGGTGCATGGCGGCGGTGGTGTCTCCGCCCCAGCGCTCTCCGTTGACCCGTACCTCGAGTTCGAGGGTGGCGAGGTCGATCTCGTCGGGGGTGACGATGCACGGGCCGAGGACGTTGGAGCCGTCCCACTCCTTGGCCTTGGCCGGACCCATGCCGACCGGTAGCTCGCGGCGTTGGACGTCGCGGGCGGACATGTCGTTCCAGATCGTGAACCCGAAGACGTAGTCCAGCGCCTCGCTGGCGGGAACGTCTTTGCACGGACGGCCGATCACCGCGGCGAGTTCCAGCTCGTGGTCCAGCTGCTCGGTGTAGGAGGGCCAGGCCAGTTCCGTGTCTGGTCCGGTGACGGTGCTGCCGACGCTGCGGTAGAAGGCGGGCACTTCGTACCACTCGGCGGGGATGTCGCGGCCGAGGTTCTTGAACGCGTTCTTCAGGTGCCCCTCGAAGGCGAGGAAGTCCCGGAACGACCGGGGCTGCAGCGGCGCCAGCAGGCGAGCGTCCGGCGCCGGCCGTTCTGTGCCGATCGGCGCGCCGGCCTCGATGAAGGCGATCATGTCGCCGTCGAAGCCGATGTCGAGGACCTCGTCGCCGTCCAGTCGTCCGACGCGGCTGGTGCCGTCGGGAGCTGCGTAGGTCACGTACTTCACGAGCCGACCTCCTGGACCGCGTCGATGATCGTCACTTGCAGGCGTGGTGCCGGTCGCAGACCTGGACGACGCGGGGTCCTTCGCGCGATCGAGCACCCGTTCCGGGGCGAGAGGCAGCCGGGTGGAGCGGCGGCTGAGGTCACGTCTGCGGCTCCTGATCGAGGTTCGCGTGCGGTGGACAGCCCGGCCGGGCGCGGCGAGGTGCGGCGCCGTGCCCGGCCGGAAGGCCCGCTCAGACCGTGGTGATGGGGCGGGACTGCAACAGGAAGAGGTCGCCCGCCGCGTCGAAGGCCCACTCGATGTCCTGGGGGACACCGTGCAGCTCGGCGAGCTTCTGGCCCATCTCGGCCAGGGCGACGCACTCTTCGTCGGAGAGCACCCGCTCGGCGTCGACCACCTTGGCCCTCTTCACGACCCCCTGCCGGGAGAGCGTGTAGTTGTCCGGGGTCACCTCCCCGGAGACCACGGCCTCGCCGAGCCCTCGGGCGGCCTCGACGACCATGCGGTCCCGGCGGCCGTGCACGGGGTCGATGGTGAACATGACCCCGGACTTCTGGCTGTCGATCATCTGCTGGACGACGACGGCCATGGCGACGTCCTCCAGCGACCCCTTCTCCTGCCGGTAGAAGACGGCGCGGTCGGTGAAGAAGGACAGCCAGCACTCGACGACGTTGTGCAGCACCGCGTCGAAGCCTTCGGTGTTGAGGAACGTCTCCTGTTGGCCGGCGTAGCTGGCGCCCTCGGAGTCCTCGGCACAGGCCGACGACCGGACCGCGACCAGACCCTGCAGCTTGGCGTACTCACGTTCGATCAGCTCGCGCGGAGGCTTCGCCGCGGCGACGAGGGACCTCGCGGCCTCCACGTCCTTGCGGAGCATCGCGTCCCGGAGGGCCTCCTCGTCCACCGCGGCGGCGAAGGCCGCCGAGGTGATCACGAAGCCGGGCGGGACGGGGAGTTCCTCGGCGGTCATGGTCGCCAGGCTGGCGCCCTTGCCGCCGGTCAGCTCCACCACCTGGCACCGGGGATCGCTGAACGGCAGGACGAGCGGCTGCTCGTGCGTCGACACGGCGGCGTGCTCCTCGGCGGTCGGGGGCGGGAGGATCGCGGTCATCGGGCTCACCTCTCAGAGGGCCGGGGCCGGGGCCGGGGCCGGGGCCTGGGCCGGGGCCGGAATGGCGGGGGCGTCGGACACGATCTCGACCCGGCCGGTGGAGCCGTTGACCCGCACGCGGTCACCGGTCTTGATCCGGCGGGTGGCGTCGGAGGTGCCGACGACCGCGGGGATCCCGAACTCTCGCGAGACCACGGCGGGGTGCGACGCCATGCCGCCGGCGTCGGTGACCAGACCGGAGATCTTGGTGAACAGCACGACCCAGGACGGGCTCGTCATCCGGCAGACCACGATCTCGTCGGGCTGGACTTCGCTGAACTGCTCCTGGGAGAGCACGACGCGGGCGGTTCCCTCGACGACGCCGGCCGAGGCCGGGAGCCCTGGGATCTCGCCCTCGTGGCTCGGCGCCGGCCGGTTGAGCTTCTCCGGGAACGCCCACAGCGACAGGTACGGGAAGGCGACGGCCTCTTCGGTGGCCGTGCCGACCCAGTCGCGCGGCCGCAGCTCGTAGGCGTCCTCGCGGGCGTCGCGGCGGTCGCCGACCAGTTCCTGGGCGTCGAAGGAGTTGGTGCCGGCCATCAGACGGCGCAACTCGTTGTACTTGAGGTACATGACGTCCTCGGCATCGTCGAGCTTGCCGTCGCCGACCAGCTTCTTCCCGATCGCGATGAGCACGAGCCGGACCCGAGCGTTGGTGCCCTGGTCGATGTAGAAGTGGTGGTCAGGGGTGAGCGGGTTCATCCGCAGGCTCAGGTCGAGCGCCCGCTCCAGCTCGTCGCGGGCCGGGCCGGGTTCCACGCCCTCGAAGACCTCGCCCTTCGCCCTCTCCAGGTCCTCGGCCACTGCCCTGAGCTCGGCCGGGTAGTCGTAGTCGGACTCCAGGTAGCCGCGCACGGCCTCGACGATCGGCGCCGGGTTCTCGCGCCACGTCTTGAACGAGAACTCGTGGGCGTACATCGACTTGTACCCGAAGACCTTCTGGTACGGCTCGATGTGCTCTGAGAGGAACGTCCGCCCGGCCTCCGTGCCCTCCAGGGCGCGGATCACGTCGACGGCGGTGGGCTTGGTGAAGGCCTTGGCGACCTCGCCCTGCTCGTTCTTCACCCACTCCTTGATCTTCCAGAGCTCGTCGATGGAGTCCCAGTTGCGGTTCTCGGTGGAGCTCTGGAGCCGGCCCATCAGCGCCGAGTGGTCGCCGTCGCCCTTGGCCGCCGCGATCGCGGCGTTGAGCGCCAGCGTGGAGGAGAACTGGGCGAAGTTCAGCACCCAGTGGATGGACCAGTGCCGGTCGTGCATGTCGATCGCGTCCTCGAGCAGGATCGCGAGCTCGACGAGGCTGGCCCCGTCGTAGTCGTACTCGTCGAAGCGCACGAAGTTGCGCTCCATCTCCGGCCGCAACCGGTCGCGCCACCAGCCGAGGAAGTTCTCGGCGTAGTACGGCAGCGTCCAACCCATGTAGCCGCCCAGCTCGGCCGGGTCCTCCGGGTCCAGGGGGACCCGGGGCGTGTAGCGGGCGCCGTACTCGGACGCCTCGGCCGAGAGGCCCGGGGTGGCCGGGATGGCCGCGGTGTAGACGTAGCCGTTGACGATCTTGGAAATCCAGTCAGAGGCGAACGGGGTACCGAAGCGCCGGAACATGTAGTCGCACTTCAGCCACCAGCCGCCGATGTCTGCGTACATGGGGGAGACGGGGTTGGGGATGTGGAGGTCGTCATGCACCCAGAACAGGTCCTTCTGGCCGGCCTCCCACTGCACCGGGAACTCGTCGTCCCCGAAGAAGGTCGCCAAGACGTTGTCGCTCATGCCCACTCCGGTCGTGGTCGTTGGGAGATGTGTGGGGGGCGTACGTCGGCTCTCACCCAGCGGGGCGAACGGCCGAACTATCGATAATCTGGCAGGGCAGTGTGACGCACGTCAACCCTCCGAGCCGGGTTTTCGTGACTTGGGCGGCATCTCACGGGTGGTGAACGATCGATCACTGTGGTTGACAGCACATAATCAGGCCGTACTATCGATAATCAAGCGGGCCGCCTGGGGCGGTCCTCATCCGAGGGAGAACGAGTGGATCGGCCACTTCGCCGCGACGGCGTCCTGCGCGACCAGATCAAGGACCTGATCGTCGAGCGCATCCTCGATGGCACCTACGGCCCGGGCGACCGCGTCAAGGAGAGCGTGCTGGCGGCGGAGTTCGGTGTCAGCCAGGCGCCCGTTCGTGAGGCGCTGCGGGATCTCGAAGCGATGCGCTTCATCGAGTCGCAGCCGCACAAGGGCGCCCGCGTCCGTGAAGTGACCGTGGAGGAGCTGGGCCAGATCTATCCCGTGCGGGCCGCCTTGGAGGAGGTCGCCGGCCGGGAGGCTGCGACCCGGATCACAGAGGACCACGTGGGTGCGCTGGAGGACGAGCTGACCGGCATGCGCCATGCCGCTGACGCCGGTGACCTGCATGCGCTACTGGTCCACGACACCCGCTTCCACGAGATCATCGTCGAAGCGGCGGGGAATCAAGTGCTCCTCGAGGTGTGGCGCTCGCTGCGGGTCGAGGCCCGAACCGTGGTCAGCGTGCTGCGCGGGCACTCCGACCTGCACGCCATCGCCGAGCTCCACCGCCCCGTGCTGATGGCCGTCCAGTTCCGTGACCCGGATCTGGCCGGCAAGGAGATGCGCGCGCACATCGAGTTCTTCGGCGTTTCTCTGCTGAACCGCGCACACACGCCCCAGGACAGCTGACCCCTCCGCCCGCACTGACCGAGCTATACGGAGACTCCGATGCAGCAGCTCAACGACCGCGTGTTCACCGAGACCAAGGTGCGGGGGTGCAACCCCAGCTTCGTGGTGACCTCGGCCGGTCCGGTGGTCATCGACACGCCGCAGCTGCCGACCCGGGCCGTGGAGATGCGCCGCTTCGTCGAGACGTTCGGCGACATCCAGTACCTGATCAACACCGAGCACCACGTCGACCACATCTTCGGCAACTGGTACTTCCGCGGCGCCGGCACGGTGGTCAACCACAAGGGGCTCTACGACAACTTCATGACGGTGTATCCGGAGCTGGACCCGTTCGAGTACGCCCGCGAGGCCCTGGCCACCGACGACCCGGACGGCATCGCGCTGTTCCCGGACCGGGACGAGTACTACGAGGACCCGAACAAGGGTCAGATCGTCTTCACCGGCGACCTGTCGCTGCGCGTCGGGGACCACGACTTCCACCTGCTCCACACGCCCGGGCACACCCCCGGTCAGCTCGCGGTGTACGTGCCGCAGGAGCGGATGGTCTTCACCGGCGACAGCGTCTTCTGCGAGTGCCAGACGTGGCTGATGACCAGCGACGTGGATGAGTGGCTGAACTCGCTCGAGATCATCCGGTCGCTCGACGTCGACACCGTCGTCCCCGGGCACGGTCCCGTCACCGATCTCTCCTACGTGGATCGGCAGCGCGCCGCTCTCCTCAGCTGGAAGGCGGCTGTCGCCGAGGGCGTGGCCGCCGGCTGGAGCAAGGAGGAGACCCAGGAACGGGTCAAGTTCTCGAAGCTCGGCCCGGTCGACGTCGGCCAGGAGTACATGCTCGAGTACGTCGAGACCCTCAACGCCGGCTCGCTGTTCGACAGGTTCACCGCCCGCCGGGCCGCACCGGTCCCTCCCCGCAGCAGCTGAGGCCCGACGCCGTGTGGCGGCCGCGCCGTCCCGAGCGCTCCAGCGGCCCTGACGTGGTGGCCGCGATGAGGGCCCATCAGGAGCCTGCCGGTCCTGCGGTGGTCGTCGCCTGGGGAGGCGAGGCGCTCTTCGTCTGGCCGGCCCGGCCTCGCGCTGAGGGGTGGAGCGGCCGTCATCGGTGACGGGCGAGGGCGCAGCTGCCGCCGAGACGGGCAGCGCGACCCAGCGAGAGGCGGACCGATCCCGAGCCCACGGGCAGGTCGGTCAGCCGCCCACCCCGGCATCGGCCACGACGGAGAACCACCGGGTCACGTTGGGCGCTGATTCCAGGCCCTCGAGCACCGTGCGCTTGTCGAGGAACGCCGGATCGTCGTGCCAGGCCATCCAGTCCTCGCGGCTGTTCCAGGTGCCGACGATCACCCGCGACAGCGGGTCGTCCTCGGGGATCAGCACCTGGCCGGAGACCCAGCCCGGCATGCGTCGTGCGGCCTCGAGGCGATCCCGCATCACTGCGTCCCACTCCTGCTGACCTCCGGGCCGCAGCGTGCTGGTGGTGAGCACGGTCATCATCGTCCGCTCCCTCGCCGGAGGATCCGCTCCTGCAGGTCCTCTGGTGTCCGTGGGTCGGGCGGTGAAACCCTGGCGCCAGGGATCACCGCCGTCCCGGGGCCGGCGGGGTTCCGGCCGCGGGGCGTCACGCTGTCCACTGGGCGGGCGGGGTCGGCGGCCGGGTTCCGCCTCGACACGAGCTCGGCCCGTGCGGGCTCCGGCTGCCCGGACGACGCGGGCGGTTGGCGGTCAGCTGACGCGACACCCCGGTCGCACCGGCCGCTGGGAGCGATCGGGAGGACGGATGGCCGACTTCACCGCGACCGCCATCAGCGAGGGCGACCACTGGGTGATCGACGTGCCGGGTGTCGGTACCACCGAGGCCGACAGGTTCGAGGACCTCGAGGAGATGGCACTCGAGTTGGTCGTCGCCATGACCCACGCGGCCCGCCAGGACGTGCACGTCGATCTGCGCATCGTCTGACCGGCCATCGGCGAGTGTGTCGCTGTGACTGGACCGGAGATCGCCGGCGTCGTCGTGCCACTCCTACGCTTCGGTTTTGTGCAGCAGCAGTGCTTCTGCTGAAGGAGACCTTGGGGCACGGCCGACCCCGCGCGCACGGTCAGCTCGCCCATGAAGGGGTACCAGTGCCGGTTGCACGTGGATGACACGCCCGGCTGCGGGGGAAAAGTACAGCAACGGGTACAGCAACGCGCGCTGAACGGCCACGACTGCCGGCGGACGGCGGCGCACGCTCTGAGTCCCTGACCTGCACGTATGGCACGTGCGCGGATGTGAGCGAATGGCCCGAACGTGACTGGGGGTCAAGGGGTCGCAGGTTCAGATCCTGTCAGGCCGACAGCGGGGAACCGCAGCTCAGGGGCCGTGTCCGGAGGGATCCGGACACGGCCCCTGACTGCTTCCGCGGGGCGGTTGACCACCTCCTTGACCACCATCAGGCCACCCTCACCCGCCGAAGGCAGCGCTGAGGACGTCCATCGCCTCGCGCGAGACGTCGGGTGCGACGTGTCCGTGGACGTCGCCGGTGATGGCGATCGACGCGTGGCCGAGGATCTCCGACACCACCTCGAGCGGGACGCCGTGGCTCGGCATCACGCTGGCGGCCGAGTGCCGGAGGGCGTGCAGCCCGGCGTGCGGGATCCCGGCCCGTGTGGCGGCGACCTCGAGTGCGCGCAGGGCGTCGCGGGGGTCGCAGGGCTCGCCGTTCTCCCGTTGCGTCGGCGGCGACTCCCGCCCGTCTGGTGAACGGCGCTGCTGACCCGTCCGCGGCTGCTGGAGAAGGCCTGGAGGCGGAGCTCCAGCCAGCTCGGGAGCTCCGGTCCCGCGTGCCCGCCGCCGGTACGCCTGCAGCACGGGCCCCAGATCTCGGGCGGGGCCGGGGAGGTCGCGGCCGTGGATGCGACCGTCGTCGAGCTGCCGGGCGAGCTCGGTGAGCACGACCGGCCGGTCCCGGCGGGTCGGGGCCGAGCGGACCCGGATCTGCACCTGTCGCTCGACCACCTGGACCGCGGACCGGCCGGAGGCCGCGGCTCGGCTCCGTTCCCACAGCTCCGTTCCCACGCGCGGTGGCGGCAGGTCGGTGAGCACCACGCGGGGATCGGTCCCCGGCTCCCCGGGGTGATCGGCCCCCCGCACCAGCCGCAGGTCGTCGCGGCGGCCCGTCGTCCGTGGTCAGGTGCTCTCCCGTCTGCCGGCTCGCACCGGACTCCTCGCCCGATGCCTGCGCCTCCTGGTGTCTCCGCTGTTCGCGCTCCCGGCGTCGCTCTCGGTCGGCGCGGCGGCCGCTGTGCCCCGTGCCCGCTGACCCTGCTCCCCGGTCTCCGGTAACCCGTCACACCGACGTCCGGGACTCCGAGTGCATGAGCTGTGGCACTTCGTCCGGCGGTCCTGCAGTGCTGCGCGAGGTCTCGGTCGACACCGCTTGGCCGTGCGTGCAGCTGACGAGATGCGTGGCGCCCGGGCGCTGTTCATGTCACGTGGAAGTCATCTGCGGGTGACTGCGGAGGCAACACGCGGGTCGTCTACTGCTGCCGAACAGTGACCACTGTCAGTAGACGAAAGGTGTGCCGTGGACGTCGGCAGCACTGCATTCATCCTCGCGGCCACGATGGCGGTCGCGCTCATGGTCCCGGGCCTCGCGCTCTTCTACGGCGGCATGGTCGGGTCCCGCTCGGTCCTGAACATGATCATGATGGTGTTCGGGGCCGTCGCGGTCGTCGGCGTCCTGTGGACCCTCTTCGGCTTCTCCGCGGTCTTCGGGGACAGCTACGGCGGCCTGGGTCTGCTGGGGGACGTCACCGAGTACCTGGGTCTCGGTGACCTCGTGGCCGGTGACGAGACGGCCGCCCTGCCGCCGGCCCTGGTGGCGGTGTTCCAGGCGCTGTTCGCGGTCATCACGACCGCTCTCATCGCCGGCGCGGTGTCCGACCGCGTCCGGTTCGGCCCGTGGTTGCTGTTCACCGGGCTCTGGGCGGCGCTGGTGTACTTCCCGGTCGCGCACTGGGTGTTCGCCTTCGACTCCGCCGACGGCAGCGTCCAGGGCGGTTGGATCGCCAACACGCTCGGCGCGGTGGACTTCGCCGGCGGCACGGCCGTCCACATCAACGCGGGCGTGGCCGCCCTGGCCCTGGTGCTGGTGGTCGGCAGGCGCACCGGCTGGCCCCGGCAGGCCCGGCCGAACAACCTGCCCCTCGTCGCCCTCGGTGCCGGCATCCTGTGGTTCGGGTGGTTCGGCTTCAACGGCGGGTCGGCCCTGGCTGCGGGCAACAGCGCCTCGGTCGTCATGCTCACGACGTTCAACGCCACCTGCGCGGCGATCCTCGCCTGGCTCCTGGTGGAGCGGCTGCGCGACGGTCACGCCACCACCCTCGGCGGGATGTCCGGCGCCATCGCCGGGCTGGTGGCCATCACCCCGGCCTGCGGCGCCGTCACGCCGCTCGGCGCCCTGGCCGTGGGCGCCGTCGCCGGTGCGGTCTGCCCGCTGGCCATCGCGCTGAAGTACCGCTTCGGCTACGACGACGCCCTGGACGTGGTCGGCGTCCACCTCGTCGGCGGCGTCGTCGGCACCCTGCTGGTCGGCCTGTTCGGTTCCGCCGAGGCGCCCAGTGGTCGGGCCGGCCTGTTCTACGGCGGCGGGCTGGGGCTCCTCGGCACGCAGGCCGTCGCCGTCGTGGCGGTCGTCGCCTACTCCTTCGTCATCAGCCTGCTGATCGCCCTGGCCGTCAAGCACACGGTGGGCCTGCGGGTGTCGAAGGAGGGCGAGTCGGCCGGTCTCGACCTGACCGAGCACGCCGAGGTCGCCTACGACCTCGAGGGCGCCGTGCACACCCCCGGGAGCGGCCCGACCCCCGAGGCCGTCGTCGCCTCGGCCGAGCGGCTGGTCGCGGGCTCCGCGCCGGCCCCGCGCACCGGGAGTGGCACGCCGCACTGACCGTCCACGGACGACGGAGGCCGGTCCCGCGCCGCGGGACCGGCCTCCGGTGGGTCGGGGGTGAGGAGTATCAGGTCAGGTGGCCGTAGGCCGTGACGCTGAGGAAGCGGACCGGCAGCTCGACGAGCTCGACCGGGCCGTGCGGCCCCTCGCCGTCGAAGACGAGGGAGTCCCCGGCGCGCATCTCGTACCGCGCCTCGCCGTGCCCGTAGACCAGGACCCCCTCCAGCATGTGCAGGAACTCCGTCCCCGGGTGCTGGAACAAGGGGAACACCTCGCTGGCCTCGGTGAGGGTGACCAGGAGCGGCTCGAGCCGCTTGTGCTCGCCCCGCAGGGACCCCAGCAGCTGGTAGAGGTGGCCGACGTTGCTGCCGCGGCGGACGATCTGCGATCCGTGTCCGGCGGGTGTGAAGACGGCCTCCCGCTCGGCGTCGAGGCCCCGGAACAGTGCGGTGACCGGCACGGCGAGCGCCTCGGCGAGGCGGGCGAGGCTGGACAGGCTGCAGGAGGTCTGCGCGTTCTCGATCTTGGACAGCATGGCCTTGCTCATGCCGGTCAGTCGGGCCAGTTCCGCCAGCGAGATGCCCTGCGCGAGCCGGAACTCCCGCACGCGCAGTGCGATGACGTCCTCGAGATGACCGCTCGGCGCGTCGTCGTGCGCGCCGGGACCGGGGGAGACCTCCACCCGGCGAGCCTAGGTCGCGTGCGCACGTCCGAACCGCCCGGCGACCAGAACGTAACGGACGGGTAACCCGAAGGAGGGTCCACCGCTCGTAGCCTTCGTTTCACTTCAGTGGACGACCCCCCAGGAGGACCCGTGCCCGTCACCGGCACCATCGGCCACGTCACCGGAGGCTCGCTCGGGCTGCCGAGCATGGAGGTGGACGGCGTCCGCGCCCACATCGGCGACGTCTTCGCCAATCCCGGCGGGGCGGCGATGTGCAGCGGCTTCTTCGAGCTCTTCGCCGGCGCGCCGCTGGACTACGAGTACACCTACGACGAGATGAAGGTCGTCGTCGAGGGCGAGTTCCACCTCACCGACCTCGACTCCGGTCAGCAGGTCGTCGCGCGGCCGAAGGACGTCCTGTTCTTCCCCGGCGGCTCGCGGATCCGCTTCGAGACGCCGGATCGGGCGCTGGGCTTCTACACCGGCCACCGCTCCTTCGCCCCCTGACCGGCCGTGGGAGCCGAACACACGAGCGTCCCGAGCTGGCCGGCGAGCGTGCCGCCGGTGGACCCCGCCGGCCGCACCGTCTCCGTGCTGGGCTTCGGGGACCGCGGGCGGGAGATCGTCGCGGACTGGCTCGCCGCCACGCCGGCCGGGCGGGTGGTCTGGAGCCACGTCGCCGAGCGGGCCGACGACGTCACGCTGACGGCGCTCGCCGAGCAGGTGGGCGGCGCCCGGGTCGGCTGGCGCCTCATGCTGGCCGGACCCGAGGTCGACGTCCTGGCCGCCCGGGCCGTGGCCACCGGCCTGGGTCTCCTCGACGCCGAGCTCCGGACGGCGGTGACCGGCGCGGACCGCAGGCGGGTCGCCTGCCCGCACTGCGGCGTCACGACCGAGGCGGAGGTCCCGGTCGGCGCCGAGGTCCCCTGCCGGGGCTGCGCCCGCCGGCTGCACGTCTACGCGCACGTCTCCCGGCGCACCGGCACCTACCTGGGCTTCATGGCCGACGCGGAGGAGGTCGCGTGACCGCCGTCCTGCCCGCGCCGGCGACGGCGGCACCGGGGGACGCCGCGCCGCTGCGGCTCGAGGTCGTCGCGCTCGCCGATGCCGCACCCGGCATCCGGACGCTCGTCCTGCGGCACCCGGACGGCGATCCGCTCCCCGGGTACGCGCCCGGCAGCCACGTGGTGCTCACCTGCGGGGAGCGGCGCAACGCCTACTCGCTCACCGGGGACGGGCTGCCGGAGGAGGAGTACCGGATCTCGGTGCTGCTGTGCCCCGGGGGCCGGGGCGGCTCCGCCTTCGTGCACGGTCTCGCCGTCGGCGACCGGGTGGCCGTCTCCCGGCCGCGCAGCGCCTTCGCCCCGGTCGCCACCGCGCGGCACCACGTGCTGGTCGCCGGGGGCATCGGGATCACCCCGATGCTGTCCCACGCCCGGGCCGCGGTCCGCTGGGGGCGCTCCTTCGAGCTGGTCTACGGCCACCGGCCCGGAGCGGGCGCCCACCGCGAGGAGCTGGCGGCCCTGTGCGGGGACCGCCTCACTGTGCACGAGTCCACGCCGGCGATGCTCGACGCCGTCGCCGCGGCGCTCGCCGACCGCCCGGTCGGCACGCACGTGTACGTCTGCGGCCCCGCGCCGCTCCTCGAGTTCGTCGAGCGGACCGCCGAGGAGCTGGGCTGGCCGTCCGACCGGGTGCACGCCGAGCGGTTCAGCGCCGCCGACCTCGACCCGGGGGAGCCGTTCACCGCGCACCTGACCCGGTCCGGCCTGCGGGTGCCGGTGCCCGCGGGCACCAGCCTGCTCGCGGCACTGGAGGGTGCCGGCGTCGCCGTCCCGAGCATGTGCCGCCAGGGCGTGTGCGGTGAATGCCGGGTCCCCGTCGTCTCCGGCCGGCCGCTGCACCGCGACCTGTACCTGTCCGAGACCGAGCGCGCCGCCGGCGACGCGGTCATGTGCTGCGTCTCGCGCAGCCTCGACGACGACCTGGAGCTGGACCTGTGACCACGACGCTGCCGCCACGGGTGTCCCGCTTCCCGTTCCCCTTCCCGGCCGACGCCTACCGCTACGCGACCAACGTCGAGCCGGCCCGCCGCCCGGTGGGGACCGCCGCGGGCACCTGGGGCGAGCACGTGATCGACGTCGACGACGACTACGCGCTCGAGCTCGCGGTCCGCCGGGACGTGCTGGCCGCCGATCCCTCCCGGTGCGCCCAGCTGTCGCACATGCGCGTCGCCGCCTGGGACGCGCTGGCCACGCTGCTGGCGGAGCTCGCGGCCACCCGTCCCGACGTGATGGCGCTGCACCGGCGCGGCGACCGGTGGCACTGGCGCAACGACCTGCTCGGGACGTCGTCGTCCTTCGTCCTCGGTGACGACGACTCCCTGCCCGGCGGCCCGCTGGCCTTCCTCGGCAGCCAGGTGCAGGAGGACGTCGTCCTGCTCGACCAGCGCGAGGGCTCGCTGTGGGCCGACGCCGGGCTGGTCACCTTCGCCGCCGACTGGTCCCTGGGTTTCGACGTCGGCATGCGCTTCCTGGAGGTCCACGGGCCGGTGCCGCGGGTCCACGAGACCGGCGTCGTCGCCCGCGCCGAGCAGTTCCTCATGCGCCTGCAGCCCGGCGACGCCTACCGCCGGACCAACTGGACGATGACCGTGGACCGGCGCCTGGACACCTCCACGGAGACCTACCCGGTGTGGGGCCGGGAGAGGCGACTCGTGGTCGACGACCCAGCGCTGCCCGACCGGCTGCACCTGCGGGTGGAGGTGCAGCACCTGCTGCGCCTGGGCGTCTCGAACGCCGTCTGCTTCCTCATCCGCACCCACCTGCTGTCCCTCCGCGAGCTCGCGGCCGTCCCCGAGTGGCGGCGGAGGACGGCCGCCGTGCTCGCCGAGCTGCCCGACGACATGGCCGCCTACAAGGGCATCGAGCGCTACCGGCACGCCGCGGCCGCCTGGCTGGCCGGCGGCTGACCGGCACCGGCGCGCCCGGCGGCCCGTCGTCCTCCCCGGGGACGGCGGGCCGCCGCCGCGTGGCCCGGGTGCCCGGCGCCAGGGCACAGGAGGAAACAGGGATCTCCCCGGACGGTCACGTCGCGGAAACACGCACCCTGTTCACTCCGGGGCGACAGAGGTTCACAGCAGTGAACACCTCGACCACCCGGGAGGACCCGTGTCGCTCACCGCCACCCGCCCCGAGGCCCCGCCGGCGCCAGTCGAGCTGGCCACCGGAGGAGAGCTGGCGCGCCGCGCCCGCGCCGACGGGATCGAGTTCGTCATGGCGCTGTTCGTCGACCTCACCGGCAAGCCCTGCGCCAAGCTGGTGCCGGTCGAGGCGGTCGAGGAGCTGGAGACCGAGGGCGTGGGTTTCGCCGGCTACGCGGTCGGCGCGATGGGGCAGGAGCCGAGGGACCCCGACCTGATGGCCGTCCCCGACCCCTCGTCCTACATGCCGGTGCCCTTCATCCGGCCGGGACTGGCGATCGTGCACTGCGACCCGCACGTGGAGGGTCGGCCCTGGCCGTACGCGCCCCGGGTGCTGCTCAAGGCGCAGCTGGCCCGCGCCGCCGAGCTGGGCCTGGAGCTCAAGGTCGGTGCCGAGGTCGAGTACTTCCTCGTCGAGCGCGGCCCGGACGGCGCGCTGCGGCCCGCCGATCCGAAGGACACCGCGGCCCGGCCCTGCTACGACGCCCGCGGGCTGACCCGCATGTACGACCACCTGACCGAGGTGTCCAAGGCGATCAACTCCCTCGGCTGGGGCAACTACGCCAACGACCACGAGGACGGCAACGGCCAGTTCGAGCAGAACTTCGCCTACGCCGACGCGCTGACCACCGCCGACCGGGTGGTCACCCTGCGCTACCTGCTGTCGGTGCTCGCCGAGCAGCGCGGCATGACCGCCACCTTCATGGGCAAGCCCTTCACCGACCGGACCGGCAGCGGGCTGCACATGCACCTGTCGCTGTGGCGGGACGGCGAGCCGGCGTTCCCGGACCCCGCCGACGCCCGCGGCCTGGGCCTGTCCCCGCTGGCCTACTCCTTCGTGGCCGGCCTGATCGAGCACGCCTGCGGCCTGCAGGCGGTGCTCGCCCCGACGGTGAACGCCTACAAGCGCACCGGCGCCAGCTCCACCCGGTCCGGCGCGACCTGGTCCCCGCGCACGGCGTCCTACGGCGGCAACGACCGCACCCACCTGCTCCGCGTCCCCGACGGCAACCGCGTGGAGTTGCGCGGCGGTGACGGCTCGGCCAACCCCTACCTGGCCGCGGCGGCCGCGCTGGCCGCCGGCCTCGACGGGATCCGCCGCGGCCTGGACCCCGGCGAGCCCGGCGCCACCACCAGCAGCCCGCTGCCGCCGACGCTGCTGCACGCCGTCGAGGCGCTGCAGGCCGACCCGGTGGTCGCCGCGGCCCTGGACGCGGCCGGGCCCGGTGTCTGCGAGTACTTCGCCGGCCTCAAGCGCGAGGAGTTCTTCGAGTGGCACGGGCAGGTGACCCCCTGGGAGGTCGACCGCTACGTGACCGCGTTCTGACCCGACCGACCGACGAGAGGAACCGTCCTGCGATGTGCGGGATCGTCGGGCTCCACCTGCGGGAGCCCTCCCTGTACCCCCGGCTCGGAGAGCTGCTGACCGGCATGCTCTGCCAGGTCACCGAGCGCGGTCCGGACTCCGCCGGGGTCGCCGTCTACGGCGACCCGCGCTGGTCGCCGCCGGGCGCGGCGTCGGTCTCGCTGCTCACCGGTGACCGGACCGCCGACGACGTCGCCACCGCCGTCCGCGCCGCCGGGTGGCCGGGTCTGGACACAGCCGAGGTGGTGGACGCCGGCCAGACGCTGGTCGTCCACGCGGCGACCGACCCCGGAGCCCTCGCCGCCGCCGTCCGCGAGACCGTCCCGGGTGCCGTGGTCATCGGCGCCGGCGAGGAGGTCGCCGTCCTCAAGGGCGTCGGGCACCCGCAGGCCCTGGCCGCCGAGTTCGGCCTGGCGGCCGCGCAGGGCTGGCAGGGCGTGGCGCACACCCGGATGGCCACGGAGTCGGCGGTCACCCCGGCGCACTGCCACCCCTTCTCCGTGGGGGCCGACCAGTGCCTGGTGCACAACGGCTCCTTCGCCAACCACGCCACCATCCGCCGCGAGCTGCGCGCCGCGGGCGCGGTCTTCGACAGCGACAACGACTCCGAGGTCGGCGCCCGCTTCGTCGCCGCCCAGCTGGCCGCCGGCTACGACGTGGAGAAGTCGCTGGAGCTGCTGTGCGAGCGCTTCGACGGCTTCTACACGCTGCTGGTCAGCACCCGCGACAGCTTCGCCGTCGTCCGCGACGCCATCGCCTGCAAACCCGCCGTCGTCGCCGAGACCCCGCAGTGGGTCGCCATGGCGTCGGAGTACCGCGCCCTGGCCGGCCTGCCCGGCGTCGAGGCCGCCCGCATCTTCGAGCCCGAGCCGGAAGAGGTCTACGCATGGCAGCGCTGAGCACGACCCACGGCACGGCGGACACCGCGGTGGAGCCCGCCGTCGTCGACCTGTCCCTCACCGGGGTGCGCGAGCTCAACGCCGCCCTGCACGCCCCGGACGTCGCGGACAAGGCGTCCGCCTGGCGGGTCACCTCACCCGCCGGGCGGCACAACATCGCCGTCGGGCTCGACGCGGCGGTCGACGTCCGCATCGAGGGACACGTCGGCTACTACTGCGCCGGGATGAACCAGCTCGCGACGGTGACCGTCGAGGGCAACGCCGGGGTCGGGGTCGCCGAGAACATGATGAGCGGCACGGTGCGGGTCCGCGGCAACGCCTCCCAGTCGGCCGGGGCGACGGCGCACGGCGGCCTGCTGGTCGTCGAGGGCTCGGCGTCGGCCCGCTGCGGGATCTCGATGAAGGGCGTGGACATCGTCGTCGGCGGCGACGTCGGGCACATGAGCGCCTTCATGGGACAGGCCGGGCGGCTGGTCGTGTGCGGCGATGCCGGCGACGCGCTCGGCGACTCCCTCTACGAGGCCCGGGTCTACGTGGCCGGATCGGTCAGGAGCCTCGGCGCGGACTGCGTGGAGAAGGAGGTGCGACCCGAGCACCTGGCCGAGCTCACCGGCCTGCTCCATGCGGCCGGCATCGACGCCGACCCGCGGGACTTCCGGCGCTACGGCTCGGCCCGCCGTCTCTACAACTTCCACGTCGACAACGCCTCGGCGTACTGAGGAGACCCCCATGCTCCGCGAGTCCGCGACCTTCGACCGCGCCACCATCGCCGAGATCCAGCGTGCTGCCGAGACCGGCATCTACGACATCCGCGGCGGCGGCGCCAAGCGCAGGGTGCCGCACTTCGACGACCTGCTCTTCCTCGGCGCCAGCATGTCCCGCTACCCGCTGGAGGGGTACCGGGAGCGCTGCGACACCGACGTCGTCCTCGGGAACCGCCACGCCACCTACCCGCTGCACCTGGCCACCCCGGTGACCGTCGCCGGGATGAGCTTCGGCGCGCTGTCGGGCCGGGCGAAGGAGGCGCTGGGCCGCGGCGCCAGCGAGGTCGGGACGAGCACCACCACCGGCGACGGCGGCATGACACCGGAGGAGCGCGGCCAGTCCAAGCACCTCGTCTACCAGTACCTGCCCTCCCGCTACGGCATGAACCCCGACCACCTGCGGGCCGCCGACGCCATCGAGGTCGTCCTCGGCCAGGGCGCCAAGCCCGGCGGCGGCGGGATGCTGCTCGGCCAGAAGATCACCGAGCGCGTGGCCGGCATGCGCACCCTGCCGATGGGCGTCGACCAGCGCAGCGCCTGCCGTCACCCGGACTGGACCGGCCCCGACGACCTGGAGATCAAGATCGGTGAACTCCGGGAGATCACCGACTGGGAGAAGCCGATCTACGTCAAGATCGGCGCCAGCCGCACCTACTACGACGTGAAGCTGGCGGCGAAGGCCGGCGCCGACGTCATCGTGCTCGACGGCATGCAGGGCGGCACCGCGGCAACGCAGGAGGTGTTCATCGAGCACGTCGGCATCCCGACGCTGGCGGCCCTCCCGCAGGCGGTGCAGGCGCTGCAGGAGGAGGGGTTGCACCGGCAGGTCCAGCTGGTCGTGTCCGGCGGGATCCGCAACGGCGCCGACCTCGCCAAGTGCATGGCGCTCGGGGCCGACGCCGTCGCGATCGGGACCGCGGCGCTCGTCGCCCTGGGCGACAACGCGCCACACCTCGACGAGGAGTACCGGGCGCTGGGCTCGGCGGCCGGGTTCTACGACGACTGGCAGGCCGGCCGCGACCCGGCCGGCATCACCACCCAGGACGAGGAGCTCGCGGCCCGCCTCGACCCGGTCGTCGGCGGCCGGCGGCTGGCCAACTTCATCCGCGTGATGACGATGGAGGCCCAGGTCATCGCCCGCGCCTGCGGCAAGGCGCACCTGCACTCGCTGGAGCCCGAGGACCTGGTGGCGCTCACCATCGAGGCCGCCGCGATGGCCCGCGTGCCGCTGGCCGGCACGTCCTGGATCCCCGGGCAGGGCGGGCTGTGAGCGACCTGCGGGTCGACGTCGCCGTCGTCGGCGCCGGCCTCGTGGGCTCGGCGACGGCGTGGCAGCTGGCCCGGCGCGGGGTCTCCGTGGCGCTGGTCGAGGCCTTCGACGCCGGGCACGTCCACGGCAGCTCGCACGGCACCTCGCGCATCGTGCGCCGGGCCTACGCCGACCCGTTCTGGGTGCGGCTGACCGGCCGCGCGTACGGCGCCTGGGCCGACGCCCAGGACGACACCGGGACAGCGCTGCTGCGCACCACCGGCGGCCTCGACACCGGCGCCCGCCGCGACCCCGTGGGACTGGCCCGGCTGATGGCCGCCGAGGGGGTGTCCCACGAGCTGCTGACGGCGGGGGAGGCGGAGGCCCGCTGGCCGGGGATGCGCTTCGACGGCCCCGTGTTGTTCCACCCCGAGGGTGCGGTGCTCGACGCCGACGCCGCGGTCGCCGCCTGGGTGCGGCGCGTGCACGAGCTCAGCGGCACCGTGCTCGAGCGCACCCGGGTGCTCGCCGTCGCACCGGACGGGGACGGCGCGCGCGTGGTCACCGACGGACCGGAACTGAGCGCGCGCAGCGTCGTCGTCGCGGCCGGACCGTGGCTGCCGGAGCTGCCGCTCGGCCTCCCGCTGCCGCCGCTCACGGTGACCCAGCAGCAGGTCTTCCACTTCCGGCAGCGCGACCCCGCCGCCGTCTGGCCGACCTTCGTGCACAAGGGCGACCTGCAGCTGTTCGGCCTGCCCTCCGGGGCAGACGGCGGCCCGCGCCCGGCGATGAAGGTCGCCCAGCACGACGGTGGCCGGC
The DNA here is from genome assembly GCF_054050295.1 of Geodermatophilus sp. SYSU D01045. Classification (NCBI taxonomy): domain Bacteria; kingdom Bacillati; phylum Actinomycetota; class Actinomycetes; order Geodermatophilales; family Geodermatophilaceae; genus Geodermatophilus; species Geodermatophilus sp. SYSU D01045. The sequence goes on along the minus strand of NZ_JBJGZB010000009.1, from coordinate 103,735 downwards.
CCACGACGGCGTCCACCCGCGACGGCGTCATCGACCCGGCCTCGCGCGAGCGGGTGACCGCGTTCGTCCGGGCGTGGCTGCCCGGCCTGGACCCGGAGCCGATCGCTCAGGGCAGCTGCCTGTACACCGCCACCCCGGACGAGGACTTCGTGCTCGACCGGATCGGCCCCGTCGTCGTCGCCTCGCCCTGCTCCGGACACGGCGCCAAGTTCGCCGCCCTGATCGGGAGGATCGCGGCCGACCTCGCCCTCGGTGAAGCGGAGGCGGAACCGAGGTTCGCGCTCAGCCGGGTGCGCTCCCTCGTCTGACGGAGGTCCAGGCTCCTGCACGACGTGCTCTCGTGATGTCCGTGGCACGCGGTCGACCACCGTTCCGACCACCATTGTTCCTCGCGCGGTGTCATCCACCGTGGTGCGCACGCTCCGTGTGCCGGTCGAGCTGCACAGACGCACGACACCGAACTGCGGCGGACACCCGGGCAGGTCCGGGGGCACGGGCGGGAGTCGCTCCGTCGACCGGCCACGCCGAGCGGCCCCGTACAGCAGGGGTGTGGCACGTGCTCGCGGGTCTCCTGCACTGGGTCGAGAAGGGCCGGCCGGCTGCTGGGAGCGCCGGGTCGCGGCCACGGTGGCGGAGCAGCCCGCGCGGACGGCGTTCCGGCCCGCCCGGCGTCCCGGTCGCGCATCGACATCCCGCCCACCTCGCTGTTCCCGGCCCACTCGGTCTCCGACTCCCGTGTCGGCCCGGCAGAGGCCGGCCGCATCGAGGACCTCGTACAGGTCACCGTCGGTGTCGTTCGGATCGTGCAGCCGGCTCCGGGTCAGCCGTCTCCGGCGGTGGTGCCGGGGATGTCCGGGTCAACGCGTCGCGCAGGGCCGCGCGCGTCGATATGCCGAGCTTGGGGAAGATCCGGTACAGGTGGCCGGAGACCGTGCGGGGGGACAGGTAGAGACGGCTCCCGATTTGCTTGTTGGTCAGCCCGGAAGCGGCCAGCGAGGCGATCTGGTGCTCCTGCGGTGTCAGGGTCGCCGCCGCGTCGGACTCGGTGCGGGAACCGTGCGTCAGGCCGCTGGCACGCACCTCCTGCTCCGCACGACTGACCCAGGGGTGCGCGCCCAGGCGCTCGAACGCCTCCCGGGCAGCGCTCAGCTGGAGTCGGGCCGCCGATGTCGCCCGGGTCCGCCGCAGGTGTTCGCCGTAGGCCAGTTGCACGCGTGCCCGCTCGAACGGGAACGCTTCGGCGCCGGGGACGGCCAGGGCCGCCTCGTAGAGGTCGCCGGCGTCCTCCCCGGAGGCCGCGAGCGCCGCCGATCCCGAGGCGAGCAGGGCCAGGCGCGGGCGGAGCCGGAAGACCTCGGCCCCCTGCATGGCGGTGACGTGCGCCGCGGCCTCCGCGGAACGCCCGGTGCGGACCGCCGCCTCCACCAGGTCCTTGGCGACCCACATCGCGACAGGGACGTGCGGCGCCAGGAGGCCCGGGGGGCTGATGGCGGTCGTACGGCGGTAGGCCTCCTCGTAGTCGCCTCGACCGAGGGCGGCCAGGGCCCTGGCCCGGTTGGCGAAGTGTTCGAGCACCGTCGCGCCTCGAGGCGCCGCCCAGGCCACGAGCTCCTCGGTCAGGGACCTGGTCGCCTCGTCGTCACCACGAGCCGCGGCGAGCATCGCGCGGCAGTAGACGCCGGGCAGGGAGATCAGCTGGTACCCGAGCAGCTCGCTCCAGGCGATGCCCTCGTCGGCCATCCGCGCCGCCTCGTCCCACCGTCCCCCGCGATAGGCGTCGTGGCAGAGCATCATCAAGGCCTGGACGGCGGACGTGGCGGCCCCGCCGTCGCGCCCGTCCCGGATGACCCTCGACAGCGCCGATCGGCAGGCCGACACGCGGTCGACGTAGAAGGCCGCGATGGCGACGCGCACGATCCGGGTGGGGTCGACCTCGGCGCCGAGCGTGGCGATGAGCCGGTCCAGGCGGTCCAGCTCGCCCGACGACGCGCGGACGGCGGGAGCGCCGTACAGGTTGCCCGACACCGTCAGGACCGGTGAGACCGCGGGCCCCAGCCGGGTCACCGCCGACTCGAAGGGGCGCCACGGCTCGTCCCGTCCGCTGAAGTGGCAGACCAGCATCAGGCTGTGCAGCGCTTCGTCGACCGCCGGGCCGCCGTGCCCCTGCTCCACGGCGTCCTCGATCACCCGGGACAGCATCGCGTGGGCGGTGTCGACGTCACCCTCCCCGTTGAGGAGGTGGTAGGCGGCGGCCACCGTGACCTCGAGGGGCTCAGCGCTGTCCGGGTCGGCGCGGCGGGCCTCACCGAGGAGGCGGGGGACACTGTCCAACTTCCCTGCTGTGTCGGCACCGAGGTAGGCGGCTGCGGCCAGCCGGCGCGCACGGTCCGCGCCACGGGGGCTCAGCTCCGCGGCGCGGAGCTGAGCGTGTACGGCCCGGACGGCGTCCCCCTTGTGCAGCGCCTGGGAGGCGGCCACCTCGAGCAGCGCGGCCGTCGGCTCGTCCGGGCCGCCTGCGGCCTCGGCCAGGTGCCAGGCACGACGTTCCGGGTCGTCGGCGTGCAGGTCGGCGAGGAGGGCATGGGTCCGCCGGCGCTCGCCGGCGGTGGCCAGCTCCACCGCCGCCGCGCCGATCAGGGGGTGCCGCAGGGTCACCCGGTTGGTGGTCGAGTCGACCCGGACCAGCCCGTCCCGCTCGGCGGGCGCCAGATCGTCCAGCCAGCCGTCACCGGAGGAGCCTGCGCGCAGCGCCCGGAGGTCTCCGGTCCCGTCCAGGGCGGTCAGCAGGAGCAGCCTGCGGCTGGCCGGTGGCAGCGTGCGCAGCCGGGGGGCGAACAGCCGCTGGAGCTGACCGGTCAGCGGGAGGACGGGCGGCAAGGGGTTCCGCGCAACGCGCTGGCCCTCCGTCATCGTCGCCGGCAGCTCGAGGAGGGCGAGCGGGTTGCCCTGCGCCGCCGCGACGACGTGCCGGCGGACCGGCACGGCGAGATCGGGGAACCGGCTGGCCAGCAGCTGCGTCGCCGCGAGCTCGTCGAGGGGCGACACCTCGTGCTCCGGCAGGCCGGCGTGCAGCAGGGAGGACTCGGTCCCGCTCCGCACCGCGGCGAGGAACCCGACGCGGCTGCCTTCCAGTCGGCGGGCGACGAACCCGAGGACCCGCGCAGTCGAGCGGTCCAGCCACTGCACGTCGTCGACGACCAGCAGGACCGGTTGCCGCTCCGCGAGGTGGCGGAGCAGGCCGAGCGCGGCGGCGGAGATCACCAGCCGGCCGGCTGTGCGACCGGTGCCCGTGCCGAGAGCGACCGACAGTGCCTCCCGCTGTGGCCGCGGGAGCGCCTGCACCTGGTCGTGCAGGGGGAGGAACAGCTGGTGGAGCCCGGCGAAGCTGACCTCGGCCTCGAACTCGACCCCGGCCGCTCGCAGGACCCGCGTCCCCGAGCCGGCGGCCACTCGGCCGGCGACGTCGAGGAGCACGGTCTTGCCGACTCCCGGTCCTCCGCTCAGGAGCAGCGCGTCCCCGTGGTGGGCAGCCCGGCTGAGGAAGGCCCCGAGGAGCTGCAGCTCTGCGGTCCGCCCGACCAGGTCGGCGCTCTCGCTGTCACCGAGGAGGTGGGTGTCCTCCATGGGACGTCCTCTCGGCTGGGCGCCGGTCAGCACGGGACGACGCGGCTCCGGATGTCAGGACGGGCGGCGACGGAAGTCTCTCCCATGGCACCGGCCGGCGACCAGCCAGAGCCGCGTGGCCGCGACGAGTCGGGTGACTCACGTGCCGGGGACCCCAGCGCCTCCATACTGCGTCGGCTGTGCGGGGTGCCCCAGGAGACGCCGATGTCCGTGCCCACCGGGACCACGAGCGGAACGACGCTGCCCGCGTCGTTCGACGAGCTGACCGTGTCGCAGGTGACCGTGGGCGAGGTGTCGCTGCGGGTCCGGGCCGGAGGGTCGGGGCCGCCGCTGTTGCTCCTGCACGGCTACCCCGAGACCCACCTGGCCTGGGGCCTGGTGGCCGGCGATCTGGCCGAGGACTTCACGGTGGTCGCCCCCGACCTGCGCGGTTACGGGGACAGCTCCAAGCCGGCCGCCGTCCCCGGCCACGAGAGCTACGGCAAGCGCGCCATGGCCCAGGACTGCGTCGCCCTGATGCGCCGGCTCGGATTCGACCGCTTCGACGTCGCCGGACACGACCGCGGCGGCCGGGTCGCCTACCGGATGGCGCTCGACCACCCCGACGCGGTCCGCCGGCTCACCGTCCTGGACGTGATCCCGACCGGGGAGGTCTGGGCACGCGCCGATGCCCGCTTCGCCCTCGGCTACTGGCACTGGGCCTTCCTCGCCCAACCGCATCCCGTCCCGGAGCAGCTCATCGGCGCGGACCCCGGGTTCTTCCTCTTCGACGCCGAGTTCGGCGGTGCCATCCGCCGGTTCCCGCCGGCGGCCGTGGCGGACTACGTCCGGTGCGCTCGGGACCCGGCCGTGATCCGGGCGATGTGCGAGGACTACCGCGCCGGGGCGACGTGTGATCGGCAGTGGGACGACGAGGACCGCGCGACCGGCCGCCGGATCACCTGCCCGACCCAGGTCCTGTGGGCCGGCCAGGGAGCCCTGGCGGCCTGGTACGACACCCTCGCCATCTGGCGTGACTGGGCCGCCGACGTCTCCGGACACGCCCTGGACTGTGGCCACTTCCTGGTCGAGGAACGCCCGCAGGAGGTCCTGGCCGCCATCCGGCGGTTCCACGCGGTGAGGTAGGTCCCGACCGGGTCAGCCGTCCCGCCCCGGCCCCCCGCGTACCGAGCCGAGCGCCTGGCCCGACCGCACCGGCAGGTCGGTTGACCGTTGCTCCGGCCGCACGGCGGCGACGAGGGTCCCCCGCGACAGGTCCGGGACGGACGCGGGCACCGCGGCAGCCGAGGGTCGGGAGGAGCGACGACTGCCGTCCTCACCGAGGAGGGCGTGGACGTCCTCGGCGAGGACCGGGGCAGCGGACAGCCGGTCGTCCCGGCACCGGGCTCTGTCGACCACCACATCGGGAGGGAACCCCATGACCGACACCACCGCCGCCCCCACCGTCGCCCTCGTCCACGGCGCCTTCGCCGACAGCTCCGGCTGGAACGGCGTCATCGCCGGCCTCACGGCCGCCGGGGTGCGGGCCCAGGCGATCTCCAACCCGTTGCGCGGCCTGGCTCACGACGCCGCCTACGTCGCCAGTGCGCTCGGGCAGATCCCCGGCCCGGTGATCGCCGTCGGCCACTCCTACGGCGGGGCGGTCCTCACCAACGCCGGGACGCGACCGGGCAACGTGGTCGCCCTGGTCTACGTCGCCGCCTTCGCGCCGGACGAGGGGGAGACGCTCACGGAGATCGAGAACGGTTCCGTCGACAGCGTCCTCAACAGCGCTCTCGTCGCACTCCAGTACCCCACCGGTCAGGGGAGCGAGACCGAGGTCGAGTTCGCCATCGATCCGGAGCGGTACCACGACGCCTTCGCCGCCGACGTGCCGCCCGCGGACAGCGCCGTGATGGCCGTCACCCAGCGGCCGGTGGCCATGCGGGGGTTCACCGAGTCGACCCGTGCGCCGGCATGGAAGGCCCTGCCGTGCTGGGCGGTCATCCCGACCGGCGACAAGGCCGCGGGCAGCGACGTCCTCCGGACCATGGCCCAGCGTGCCGGCATGACCATCAGCGAGGTGGAGGGCTCGCACGTCGCCTTCGTCACCAAGCCGCAGCCGGTGGTCGACGCGATCCTGCAGGCGATGGAGGCCGTGGGTCACCGTCTCGCCGGCCGTGCCCCGGCAGGGGTCTGAGCCGTGTCCGATCCCGGGCCGCCCGTGATGTCGGTGCCGGACGACCTGGCCGCCGTCCTCCGGCGCAGCGAGGTGCAGCGCGGCCCCTCGTCGATCCCCGGGCGGGAGATCGTGCAGGTGCTCACCGAGATCCCGGTGGGCGTGGAATCGGGCTGGCACACCCACCCCGGGGAGGAGGTGGGCTACATCCTCGCCGGGACGGTGGAGATGCAGATCAGGGACGCCGACACCGTGACCCTGCGGGCCGGCGACGGCTTCCTCATCCCACCGCGGACTCCCCACAACGCCCGCGACATCGGCCAGGGCACGGGACGGATGCTGTCCACCTACATCGTCGAGGCCGGACAGCCCCTGGCGACCTCCGCCGGCTGACGGCGCTCCGGACCGGCCGACTGTCCGGTCCGGACAGGCGACGACGAGGAACGCCCGTGCCGGTCGCACGGTCGTCGACCGGTTGCACCGTCTCGACCGATCCCGGAGGTGGCGATGACCGATGCGCTGGTCGTGGTGGCGGCACCCGGTGACGTGCCGTCGACCGCCGCGCTCGTCACCGCCGCCCTCCACGAACGCCGGGTGCCGCTCGTCGCGACGATCGACCACGCCGCGGGCGCCCGGGAGGCCGGCCTGCAGCAGGACGACGTGCTGCTGGTCTTCGGCGATCCCGCGGTGGGCACGGCTCCCGTGCAGGCCGATCCGCGGGCCGGTCTGGACCTGCCGCTGCGCGTGCTGGTGTGGTCCGAGTCCGGCAGCACGCACCTCGCCCACCACGACCCCCGGGGGCTGGCGGACAGGTGCGCACTCGGCGGCCGGCAGGCCGTGCTCACCGGCCTGCACGATCTCCTCGCAGGTCTCGTCACGACGGCGTCGGCGCCGGCGCTCGCGGTCCACCGTCCGCCCGACCAGCAGAGGACCGCATCCGTGCCGTGCCTGGCACCGGCCGTCCGGGACGCTCGCCGTCGCGGACACCGTGCAGTCGGTGCTGCAGCGGTCCTGGGCCGGGCCCGGCACCACACCATCGTGGGTCCAGGGCTCCTCGCGCTCCGGGCGACCGTGGTCGAAGCCGTCTCGAGCCGCGGGCACGGCCGGTCCCCGAGGGACGAAGAGCACTGGTGCGGGCCAGGACTGGCCGGGACGATCCGCGCGAGGGCCCCGGTGGCAGCAGTGCGAGGCCGACGTGACCAGCAGCCACCGCGGCGGGACGGTTCCGAGGCGCAGGAGCCCGCGCTGCGAAGGCCCTCGTCACCTTCCGGCACTCCTGATCCGTCCACTCCGACCGGAGGAGAGCTCGTCATGGCATCGACGTCCGAGCGGGAGATGCGGGAGATCGAGGCGGCCAACGCCTCCGGCGACACCCCGGTCGTCTTCATCCACGGCCTCTGGCTCCTGCCGAGCAGCTGGGCCGGCTGGGCGGACCTCTTCCGGCAGGCCGGCTACGCACCGCTCACGCCGGACTGGCCGGACGATCCGGACACGGTCGAGGCCGCCCGGGCGGAGCCGGAGGTGCTCGCCCGGAAGACCTTGAGGCAGGTCGCCGAGCACACCACCGAGGTCATCGAGGCCCTGGAGAGGAAGCCGGCCCTCGTCGGGCACTCGACGGGGGGTCTGCTGGCGCAGGTGCTCGCGGGCCGGGGCCTGTCGGCGGCCACGGTGGCGATCGACCCCGGGATCTTCCGTGGCGTCCTGCCGCTGCCCGTCGCCACGCTCAGGTCGGCGGGCCCGTTCCTGGTCGACCCGCGCACCCGCCGCCGGGCGCTGACGCTCACCCTCGACCAGTTCAGGTACAGCTGGGCGAACGCCCTGGACGAGGAGGAAGCGAGGGAGCTCTACGACCGGTACCACGTCGCCGGCTCCGGGATCTCGCTCGTGCAGATGGGCAACGCCAACCTCAACCCGCGGACGGAGGCCAAGGTCGACACGAGGAACCCCGACCGCGGTCCGCTGCTGATCATCGAGGGCGAGAAGGACCACACGGTCCCGTGGGCGATCGCGAACGCCTCCTACAAGCGGCAGCGGCGCAACCCGGCCGTGACGGAGATCGTGAGGATGCCGAACCGGGGCCACTCCCTCACGATCGACCACGGCTGGCGCGAGGTCGCCCAGACGGCGCTCGACTTCGTCCGGCGGTTCACCCCGAGCGGTTCCGCGACGGCGCCGTCGGTGCCGAAGGCGCGCGACGCCTCTGACTCCGGGCTCCCGAGCGGCGCACCCGCCGCGGAGACGGGACGCACGTCCGGACGGTAGCCGCGTCGTCCCGGAGAGGGGGTCCACGTCCCCTCGATCAACGCACCCGCCCCGCGGGGAAGGCCGCACGCCCGGCGGTGGTCGACGCCGCCGTCGTCATGGTCGCCCCGTGCGCCCCCGCCGCGGCTGGGGGGTGGGAGCCCCGAGGGTCCGGCGCGGGCGGGATCACCCGAGCGAGGGCATGGCGCCCTCGGCGAGCTTGAGCCGGGTCCAGGTGTTCATGTTGACGACGACCCCGACGATCTCCCGCATCGCGGCCTCGTCGAAGTGGGCGGCCAGCTCGTCGTGGTACCGCTGGAACGCCTGCGCGACCGTGGTGTCGGAGGCGCGGGTGAGGGCTTCGGCGTACGCCAGCGCAGCACGCTCGGCGTCACTGAACAGCCGGGTCTCCCACCACGCCGAGAGGAGGTCGATCTCCGCCTGCGGCACGCCGACGTCCCGCGCGGCGCGGTGGTGGACCGTCAGGCAGTACGGGCAGTTGTTGATCTGGGCGACGCGCAGCCGCAGCAGCTGGGCCAGTCGTCCGTCCAGTGTCAGCTCGGCGGTGTGGCCGAACGCCGCAGCGCCGGCGTCGGCGATGGCCGTCAGTGCGTCGTTGGCCCGCGTGTCCAGCCTGGTGGTGTGGATCTGCACCTCGGTCATCCGCGGTGTCCTCTCGGGGCGTCCGGTCGTCCCACGGCGTCTCTCGGGTCCGGGACCTTCGACCGGGGCCGCGGACCCCCGACGGTGTGACGGTGGTGCTGCCCGTCACGAGGGGGCAGCGTGGAGGAGGTGGGCGTGTGGACGGTGCTCCTGTGCCCGTGGCCGTCGTCGGCAGCCGCACGGAGGGCGAACTCATCGTCGGCCTGCTGCGCAGTCACGGCCTGCACGCGGACCTGGCGACCGACGATGCCGGAGGGCAGTACCCCCAGCTGCAACTGGAGGGGGTCCGCGTGCTGGTCGCCCCCTCCGACGAGGCCCCGGCCCGTCGGCTGCTCGTCGCCGCTGGGTCGACCCGGCCCGTCTCCAGCGACTGAGCCCGGCTCCTCGGCGGCCCGCGGGCTGCGGACGACGTCCGAAGCCCGCCCTCCCCGGGAGCGGAGGACGGCTCAGGCGCCGGTCTCCGGGTCCTCCTCGGGCTCGAAGGTGCCACCCGCGTCCTCGGACGCGCCGAGCTCCACGCCGGGAGCGCTCCCGGGCTGCGGCGGGCCGGCGTCGGGGTGCCTGTCGTCGTCCGGGACGGGGACGTCCGGGGGTGTGGTCATGGCGCGATTCCTCGCTGACTCGCTGCTCCGGCAGCGACGACGTGGTCAGGACGGCCGGGACCCACGCTACCGCCGGGTCGCGGGTAGGGCGGGTGCCTCAGACCTGCGCCACCTCGAGCACCGCGGAGAGGGCGTGGCGGCGCCGGGCGCTCAGGTCGGCGAAGAAGACCGGCGCCTCGTCGAACGGGACGACGTCGGTGAGCAGGTGCGCACGGACGAGGTCGCCGTGCCGGGCCAGCAGGGCGAGGGTCGCGCGGGAGAGCCGGGAGCGGTCCCAGAGGTGCGCGAGACCGCGGGGCACCCGGCCGATCTGGGCGCACCGCACCGACAGCCCGTTGTGGTGGAACTCCTCGCCGAGGGCGAGGTCCGCGGCGCCGCTGGTGTAGAAGGCCAGGTCGACCACCGTCGCCTGCGGCCGGGCACAGCGCAGGGCCGTGGCCAGGGCCGCGGCCTGGCCACGGCACTGGAACACCACGTCCGCGCCGTGGTCGGCCGGGCCGTGCCGCCATCTCGTCTTCAGCTCGCGGGCCACGTCCGGGGCGTCGTCGACGGCGTCCAGTCCGAGCCCGGCCGCGGCGGCCCGCCGCTGGGGGGTGGGGTCGACGACGACGACCTCCGCGGCGCCGTGCACCCGGGCCAGCAGCCCGACCAGCAGGCCGATCGCCCCGCCGCCGACCACCACCACCAGCCGGCCGGCGACCCCGTCCGCCAGCTCGCGGCCGCCGGCGTCGGCTGCGGCGTGCAGCAGGCCGTTGGCGCAGATCGGTCCCAGGTGGGCCACGTAGACGCCCAGCAGCGGGTCCAGGTCGCCCGGGAGCGGCACCACGTGCTGGGTCACCGGGTCGCCGTGGACGACCGTCGCGTGGCCGTAGGCCATGGCCACGAGCGCCCCCTCGGCCACCGCGGCGGTGCGGCTGTCGCCCACCCGGGCGACCTCCATGTAGCCCAGCTGCCGCACCGGGAACGAACGCGCCGCCTGCGCCGGGTCGAACAGGCCGAGCTCGGCGTCCCAGCCGGTGGCGAGGTACGGGCTCGTCCCGCGGTACCAGGTCAGCTCGGTCCCCGCCGACACCCCGCTGAACAGCGTCTCCGCCCGGAAGCGGCCCTCGGCCAGCGGGGGCTCGGGCGTCTCCTCGACCTCGAGGACGCCGGGGCGCGGCACCACCAGCGTCCGCACGGTGGTCACCGGCGCACCCCGAGGGTCGTGCCGGTGCGTGCCGCCTCGGCCACCGCCCAGGCCAGCCGGTGGGTGGCCAGGGCCTCGGCGACGTCCACCAGCCCGGGCGACGCCGGCTGCCCGGACACGACGTCGACGAACGCGCGGTCGACGGCGGTCCGGGGGTCGACGGTGGGGGTGGCCTCCTCGTCACCGGAGCGGGTGCGCACGCGCAGCGTGGTCTCGGTCAGGTGCACCGCCGTCCCGTCGGCGACCACCTCCAGGCCCGCCGCGGTCGGCGCCGGCAGCACGCAGGAGGTGCTCACCGTCCCCACGGCGCCCGACGCCAGCCGCAGCACGGCGGCGGTGGCGTCGGGCACGTCGCGGCCCTCCCGCGTGGACGGCGCGGCGCCGCCGACCACCTCGTCGACCTCCCCGGCCAGCAGCCGCAGCAGGTCGAGCACGTGCGTGGCCTGCTCGACGACCTGCCCGCCGGAGCGGTCCTGCCGGCTCCACCAGGCCGGCGGCGGCGTCGTACCCCACCACCGCGCGTCGACCAGGCGCACCGTGCGGCCGGCCAGCGCGGCCCGCGCGCGACCGACCGTGTCCAGGTGCCGCCAGTGGTAGCCGGTCGCCGTCGGCAGGCCGGCGGCGGCCACCGCCGCGGCGACCCGCTCGGCCACCGGGAGGTCGGCCGCCAGCGGTTTCTCCACGAAGAAGGGCAGCCCGGCGTCGACCACGGCGAGCTCCAGGTCGCCGTGCGCGAAGGGCGGGACGCAGAGCCAGACGGCGTCCGGGCCGCGGTCGAGCAGGCCGGCCAGGCCGGGCACGGCGGAGGTCCCGACGTCGTCCGCCAGGGCCGCGGCCGCAGCCGGATCGGCGTCCCAGATCCCGGCCACCTCGACGTCCTCGAAGCCCGACAGCACACGGGCGTGGCGGGCGCCGACCCCGCCTGCACCGACGAGTCCCACGCGGATGCCCACGTCGGCATCGTGCCGTCACGCACCGTGTCGCGCGCGACGCCGAGGTGACGCGCGACACGGTCTCGTGTACCCAGGTGCGACGGTGGCCACCCCGACAGCCCCCGAGCGAGAGGCCGAGATGCGCGCAGACGTCGCCCGCTGGCTGGACCGCCGCACCTTCCGCGCGCGGGACTACGACTCCCGCCGCCTGCTCGAGCACAAGCACCGTCAGGGCCTCACGGTCAGCGTGGTGCTGCCCGCGCTGGACGAGGAACCGACGGTCGGCGACATCGTCGGGGCCCTCCGCCGCGACCTGGTCGCCGCCGTCCCGCTCGTGGACGAGGTGGTCGTGGTGGACAGCGGGTCCACCGACCGCACCGCGGCCGTCGCGTGGGCCGCGGGGGCCCGCGTCGTCCACGTCGACGACGTCCTGCCCGAGCGCGGGCACGTCCCGGGCAAGGGCGAGGCGCTGTGGAAGTCGCTGTACGTGACGTCGGGGGACCTGCTCGTCTTCGTCGACTCGGACCTGGTGGCGTTCGACCCCACGTTCGTGGTGGGTCTGCTCGGCCCGCTGCTGACCGACCCGGCGATCGGCTACGTCAAGGGTCTCTACGACCGGCCGGTGGACACCCGCGAGGGCCTGGTGCCCACCGGCGGCGGCCGGGTGACCGAGTTGACCGCCCGCCCCCTGCTCAACGCCCTGTGGCCGCACCTGTCGGGGTTCGTCCAGCCGCTGTCGGGCGAGTACGCCGGCCGGCGGGAGCTGCTGGAGCGGGTGCCGTTCGTCTCGCACTACGGCGTCGAACTGGGCCTGCTCGTCGACCTGGCCGAGCTCGCCGGCATCGACGCCCTGGCGCAGGTCGACCTCGGCAGCCGCCGGCACTCGCACCAGAGCGACGCGGCGCTGGGCCGGATGGCCGGGCAGGTGCTGCAGACGGCGCTCGCCCGGTGCCCGGGCATCGGGGTCCGGGAGGACACCCTCGTCCAGTACGTGCGCACCGGGACCGCCGTCGAGGCGGTGACGTGGGAGGTCGGCGTGCGGGAACGGCCGCCGATGCGCACCGTGCCCGGCTACCGGGGCGCGCGCGTCGGCGGGGCGGGCCGGTGAGGATCCTGATGGACGCCGGACCCTGGCTGCCGGTGCCGCCGCAGGGGTACGGGGGACTGGAGAACGTCGTCGCGACCCTGACCACCGAGCTGCGCCGACGGGGCCACGAGGTCGTGCTGGCCACCGTCGGGGACAGCCGGCTGCCGGCGGACGGCCGCGTCGCGGCGTTCCCGACCGGGCAGTTCGAGCGGCTCGCCGCCCCCTACCCCGAGGTCACCGGGATCGCGCACGCGCACGCGCACGCCGTCGTCGAGGCGATCCACCGGCAGGCGGCGAGCGGCGCACCGTTCGACCTGGTGCACACCCACCTGGAGGTCGTCGGACCGGCGGTCCTCGCGGCCCTCGGCCCCACCGTCCCGCCGGTGCTGCACACGCTGCACTGGGACCTGCGGCGCAACGCCGAGTTCTACGCGCGCTTCGACGGCCGGGGCCGGGTCTTCTTCGCCGGCGTCTCCGAGTCCCAGGTGGCCCGGGGCCCGGAGGCGCTGCGGCGCCAGACGCTGGGCGCGGTGCCGCTCGCCGTCCCGATCCCGGACCGGCCCCCGGTACCACGGGCCGAGCGATCCGACGCCGTCCTGGTCCTGTCCCGGCTGTGCGAGGCGAAGGGCATCGACGTCGCGCTGCGGGCCTGCCGGGCCGCCGGGGTGCCGCTCGTCCTCGCAGGGCCGGTGGGCGGGCAGCCCGATCGCGCCTCTCTCGAGGCCGCGCTCGCCGACCCGGCCAGCCCGGTGGCCGGCTACCCCGACGTCCGCTGGTTCCGCGAGCACGTCGAGCCCCTGCTCGACGACGACCACGCCCGGTGGATCGGGAGCGTGACCGGCGAGGACAAGGAGGCGCTGCTCCGCTCCGCGCGGGCCGTGCTGTTCCCGGTCCGGTGGCCCGAGCCCGGCGGGACGGCGGTGTGCGAGACGCTCGCCGCCGGGACGCCGGTGGTCGCCCACCCGCTGGGCTGCCTCCCCTCCCTGGTCGACGACGGGATCACCGGCTTCCTGGCCGAGGACGAGGAGGCGTTCGTCGCGGCGCTGCACCGCCTCGACGAGATCGACCCGGCCGCCTGCGCGGCGGCCGCGGCGAGCCGCTTCGCGCCGGCCGTGATGGCCGACGGCTACGAGTCCCTCTACGCCGAGGTGGTGCAGCGCGCCGGTGTCCTGGAGGCGGCGTAGCGCTCGGCCCCGACCCCGGGACCCGCCTCGGCGGTGGGGACCGGGGTCAGCGCCGCGCCAGTGCCGCGAGCGCGGCCTCGATCCGCCGCCGGGTGTCGTCCGCGGTCCAGCCGGCGAGGACGGCCGCGTCGTCGCCGGCGGTCGCCTCGATCGCCGCGTTCGCGGGGCGGTGGAGCGCGACCTTGGCCAGCCGGTAGGACTCCGGCGAGCGGGCGGCCAGCTCCCCGGCCAGCGCGACCGCCCGCGGCAGCAGGTCGCCGGGCTCGGCGAGCTCGTCGACCATCCCCAGGGCCAGTGCCCGCTCGCGGTCGGTGGCCTGCGCGCCGAGCAGCACCTGGCCGGCGCGGGGGCCGAGCGCGTGCCGGACGATCTCCAGGGCGGCGGTCGGGAAGGGGACGCCGACCGCCAGCTCGGCCAGCCCCATCCGTCCGGCCGACATCAGCCGCAGGTCGCAGGCCAGGGCGAGCACGCAGCCGCCGGCGATCGCGTGCCCGTTGACCGCCGCGACCGTCGGCCGGGGGTGGTCGAACACGGCGCGGAACGTGCGGGACAGCGCCGTGAGGAGCTGCTCGGTGTAGGGCCGGCCGCCGTCGAGGATCCGGCGCAGGTCCACCCCGGCGGAGAACGACGAGCCGGTGCCGGTGACGACCAGCGCCCGGTCGGTCGCGGTGACGGCCCCGGTGAGGGCGTCCAGCAGCTCGACGTCGAGGGCGCCGACCCGGCCGTGCTCGATGCGCAGGACGGCGACGCCGTCCCGGTCCTCGGTGCTCAGCATCGGGTCATCCTCCACGTACCGGGGCGTGGTGCCGGCCCGCGGGAGCTCCCGCACACGCAGGGCGGCGAGGGCCCGCCGCTGGGATCCGGGGATCCATCAGGCCTCTGCCCGGATCAGGGCGCCGCAGGCACCCGGCCAGGAAGCCGGCGGCGACCGACACGGCCGAGCGCGGGCGAGGAGTGCAGCAACGCGCTCGGAACGGCGGCGGATCGGCTCGGACCACGCCATCCCGGCTGCTGCACGACCGGCTGCTGTCCCGGGGCGTCCCGTGCTCGCTGCGCGGCGACGGCCTGCGGTTCGCGCCGCACCACTCCACCGACGACTTCACCGACGACGCGGACCTGCACCGGGCCGCGGACAGCCTCCGCGACTGCTCGTGGTCGCACCCGCCGCGTCGGCGCTGGTCAGGACGAGTGGCGCCAGCTCCGGCCGTCCCGGGCGATCAGGGAGCCCGCCTCGGGCGGACCCCACGTGGCTGCCTGGTACAGCGGGATGGGGCGCTCGTCCCGGGCCCAGAACTGCATCACCGGGTCGACGATGCGCCAGGACCGGCCGACCTCGTCGGCGCGGATGAACAGGGTGGGGTCGCCGATCAGGGCGTCGAGGATGACCCGCTCGTAGGCGTCGGGCGACTGCTCCTCGAAGCTCTCGTAGGAGAAGTCCATCGAGGCCTTCTGCACGCGGAAGGCGTGGCCGGGCACCTTGGCGCCGAAGCGCAGGCTCAGGCCCTCGTCGGGCTGCACGCGCACGATGAGGGCGTCGGGCTCGAGGCCCGCCGCCGTCCCGGGGAACAGCGGGAGCTGCGGTGGGCGGCGGAACTCGATGGCGACGTCGGTGATCCGGGAGGGGAGCCGCTTGCCGGTGCGCACGTAGACCGGGACGCCGGTCCAGCGCCAGTTCCGGACCTCCAGTCGCATCGCGACGAAGGTCTCGGTCGCGCTCAGCGGATCGACCCCGGGCTCCTCCCGGTACCCCGGCATCAGCTCCTCCCGGGTGCCGCCGCGGGTGTACTGCCCCCGCACCGCGTTCTCGGCGATCTCCGCGTCGCCGTCCAGCGTCCGGATCGCGCGCAGCAGCTTCACCTTCTCGTCGCGGATCGCCTCCGGGTGGAACGACGTGGGTGGCTCCATGAGGAACAGCGAGAGCACCTGGAGGACGTGGTTCTGCACGATGTCGCGCATCGCGCCGGTGGTCTCGTAGAAACCGCCCCGCTCGCCGACGCCCAGGGTCTCGGCGACGGTGATCTGCACGTTGTCGACCCACGTCCGGTTCCAGATCGGCTCGAAGATCGAGTTGGCGAACCGCAGCGCCAGCAGGTTCTGCACCGTCTCCTTGGCCAGGTAGTGGTCGATCCGGAAGACCTGCTCCTCGACGAACGCCGACGAGAGGTCGGCGTACAGCTCCCGGGCGCTGGCCTCGTCCCAGCCGAACGGCTTCTCGACGACCACGCGGATGGAGCTGTCGCCGGCCGGCACGGACAGCCCCGCCTTGCCGAGGTTGACCGCGATCGGCCCGAACAGGCGCGGGGGCGTGGCGAGGTAGTACACCCGGTTCCCCGCCGTCCCGTGCCGGCCGTCGCACGTCGCGAGGACCTCGGCCAGGCGCTGGTAGGTGGCCGGGTCGTCGTAGTGGCCGCTCACGTAGCGGGCCGTCGCCGTCATGTCGTGCCACCGCGGGTTCCCCGCGGTGGGGGCGTCGCGGCGGCAGGCGTCCGTGAACTCGGCGTCGGTCATCGGCGTGCGGGCGACGCCGACGAGCGTCACCTCCGGAGGGAGCGCCCCGTAGCCGGCCAGCTGGGCGAGGGCGGGCAGGAGCTTGCGGGCGGTGAGGTCACCCGAGGCGCCGAAGATCACCAGCGCGCAGGGCGGAGACCGACGACCCGTGTCGATGCTCATGTCCGGAGAGCATGCCCATCCCGGACGGCGGTGGACAGGTCTCCGGGGGCCGCCGGTAGGCGCGCCCGGTCCGAGCCGGACGGCTCCTCGGCCCCGTAGCCGGGCGCGACTTCGCCTGCGGGCGAGTCCGCGAGCGCGGCTGTTCGCCTGCGGTGGTAGCCGACCGGTGATCCGCCGGTCACGATCGCGTCGTGACCGCGTCACCGGCGCAGCAGCCGCTGGACCACCGGCGGGCCGCGGTCTCGCGCGGCGCTGTGGCAGCGATCCGTGCGGCTGCCGCGGCTGCCGCGGAGGCGGCGCTGACCTACGACGACGTCGCGTGCGCCGCGGAGGCCGCCTGCAGCGCCGACCCGTCCGGGCCGCACCGCGACCGGGCAGCCCGCATGCGCCGGCGTGCCGAGGAGGAGCGGTGCGAGGCGCTGCGGATGTGGACGCGGGCCGACGCGCTCGAGTCCGCCGCGCACTGACCGGCAGTCCCCGCACACGCGAACCGACACCCCCACCGTGCGCAGCCGCGTGCCCGCTCGTGCGGCGGGGCCCGCGGCCGGCGCGTCTGCTGATCGCGGGTGGCCGCGCGCGATCGGCTCCTCGGACGAGCAGGACGCCGCTGAGCCCAGGCGGGGGGTGTCCGCGCGCGGCGCCCCACGAGCAGACAGCCTGGGCACGGGTGGGGCGCGATGGCCGACAGCCGGGGGCACGCGCATCGCGCGGCGCTGATGGACCGCTCCGAGGTGGCGGCGCGGCGCGCCGCGGCCGAGCGGGCCCGGCGCTCCGCGACCGAGCTCGTCGCCGAGGCCGGGGCCAGCCGGCAGCGGGCGGAGGAGCTGCGCCGGGGGCTGGAGGCCCGGCGGCTGCGGGCCGCGCGGGGCCGCGGGTCAGGTCCGCAGGGTGACGCTGGGTAGCACGCCGTAGGCAGCGCGGTAGCGCTCGGTGAACCGGCTGGGCGTGAAGCCCCAGCGGGCGGCGACGGCGGTCACGGTGACCCCGTCGCCGGGGGTGGCGTCGCGTAGCTCCCGGTGGGCCTGGGCCAGGCGGACCTGGCGGAGGTAGGTGGTCGGAGTGCAGCCGAGATGGCGGCGGAAGGCCAGTTGCACCGCGCGGGGGGTGACGTAGGCGGCCCGGGCGATGTCGGCGACGGAGATGTCGCGGTCGCAGTTGGCGTCGATGAACGCTGTGGCGCGGCGGAGCGTGCCGGGGTGGGCGTCGGCGCGGTCCGCGGCCGCGGGTTCGGCGACGGCGGTGTTCGGCAGGATCGTCAGCGCGGTGGCGGCCAGCAGCCGTGCGGCCGGCCCGAGCAGCAGCGGCGAGGCGGCGGCCTCGGGCTCGGCGAGCAGGTCGTCGACGAACCGGGTGACCTGACGCCAGCGTGCGGCGTCACCGGGGGCCGGATGCATGGCCGTGAACTGCCACCGCCCGCCGGGCGCGGCGGCGCCGCGGGCCACGTCGGTGAGCAGCGCCTGCGGCAGGGTGACGGTGCGAGCCTGGGCCTTGTGGGTGCGACTGACGTCGGTGGACTGTGGATGGACGGCGACGTAGACGTCCCCCGGCGCGTAGCGGTCGGTGCTCTGTCCGCGCTCGAGCCCGATGGTGCCCCGGATGACCGTGCTGATGACGACGTCGTCTCGGCCGTGGACGTCGAAGGTGATGTCGGCCGGCAGCGTGAGGTGGCAGAAGGTGAACGGGCCGGGGTCGACCGTCCGCAGGTCCAGCAGCCACGTGGCGTCGCGCGGGGCGTCCACCTGGAGGCGACCGCTGTAGAGGGTGTCGAGGAGCTCGCGTGCCTCGGCCGGGTCGCGGGTGCGGAACTCGGTGCGTCGGGGCGCTGTGGTGGTCGGGGCGGTCTCGGCGGTCATCACCTCTCCTCGGGGCGTGTGCGGCCGCGGTGGTTCAGGTGCGCAGGGTGTGGCTGGGGGCCACCTTGTAGGCGGCGCGGTAGGCGGCGGCGAACCGGTCGGGCTTGGCGAAGCCCCAGCGGCCTGCGATCGCCGCGACCGTGTCCCCGGCGGTCGGGTCGGCGGCCTGCAGCTCCCGGTGCGCGCCCTCCAGTCGCACCCGCCGTGCGTAGCCCATCGGGCTCAGCCCGACGTGGCGGGCGAAGGCCAGCTGCAGCGCCCGCGGCCCGACCCCGGCGGCGCGGGCGACGTCGGTGACGGTGATCGGCAGCGAGGCGTGCCCGTCGATGAAGGCCATGGCCCGGCGCACCACCGCCGGCGCCACCGCGCCGGTGCCGGGCAGGTGGTCCGACGTCATGGTCGTGTTCGGGAACGCCGCCAGCGCGGCCGCCGCCATCAGCTCGGCCAGGTGCGCGGCGACCAGCGGCTCGGCCAGCCCGCTGCCGGGGTCGGCCATCTGCTGGTGCACGAAGCGCATCAGCCCCAGCCACGTGCGGCGCATCGGCTCGGACACCGGGCTCATCCCGTCGAACCGCACATCGGTCCCGGGGACGCCCAGCCGCTCCTCGGCCACCCGCTCGACCACCGCCAGCGGCAGCCGCACGATGCCCACGTCCACGTCGTCCCACTCGTTCGTGAACGGCACGCCGGTCGGGCACCGGAACACCACGCCCGGTCGCGTGGTGACCTCGTCCCGGCCCTCCACGTACCGGCACCCACCGCTCACCGGACTGGCCACCACCAGGTCGCTCAGCGGAGCGACCGCGCAGCGCATGCCCGCGGTGAACCGCAGCCGGTCCGCGGTCAGGTGACCGGCCGTTGCCGACCGGAGCTCGCAGGTGAACGACCCGCGGACGCCGGAGAACGCGAGCGGGCGCTCCGAGCGGTAGAGATCGGCGAGCACGGCCTGGGCGACGTCCGGCTCCCGGATGGACAACTCGACGACCTCGACCGGCATGACGCGCCTTCGGGGTGAGCGTTTCCCGGGGCCGTGGCTGGGCCGCCACCGGCAGCGCCGGCCCGACCGACGGTAGCCGCCGGTACCCGATGTGCGAAGCCCCTCGCCCACCGGCGCAGTCGGTGCCTCGTCGAGCCCTCATGCGACACCGGGCGGAGGCCTCAGCGAGGTCTGTGAGGTGCTGTTCGACCACCTCCACTCGTCGGAGGTGGTGCCGACGACGCCCATCGCCCCGCGCGAGACGCCGGGACCGACGGGCGGATACGGATCGCCTCGTTTCGATACAGAGGCGTAGGTCCCTGTATCCGACGGGAGCACTCGGCCACGGTGGCGGCATGGCTGAGACCACGGCCGCCCCTGCCGGACACCTCCCGACGTCGGCGGACGCCTGCCCCGCCGTGCTCGACCGGGCCGGGCACGCCCCCGCCGACGACGCCCGATGAGCTGCGCGCGAGCCCCGCACGGCCGGTGCGCCTGCTGTCAGCGAGCCCCCGCCTGCTCCGGCTCGGCCGGCTGGGCGGTCGGTGCCGACGGTGTGCTCCCCAGCCCCCGCCCAGCCGACGGGTCCTCGATCGCCGGAGCGACGGCGGTCGGCCGGTTGCACGCGATCGGACAGGCCGGCCGGGCGATGTGCGCGACCCCGGTCGTCCCCCTGGATCCCCGGATCTGGACCTGGCCCGACTCCGCCGATCGCGTCCTCCCGCTGTGCTGGACCTGCCTGGCCCTCACCCACGGGGCCGACGACGGTCCCCACCCCCTGAGCCGATGACCCTCGTCCTGAGCCTGCTGTCCCGGTGGTGGCGGATCCGGCAGCGCGTGCGGACCGTCCTCGCGGGAGCACCGACCCGCGGCGCTCTGGCCAACGCCCGCCGCGCCGTCGAGCGTGACCTGGAGGCCGCCGCCCAGCGGGAGGAAGCCGCGCGGGCAGTCGCCCGGGCCATGGCGCGAGCCGCCGAGCACCCCTCGGCTCTGCCGCGCCCCGTCCGTTCCCCCTGAACCTCGCCCGCCGCCGACCGCGGTCGGCTCGGCCGGCCGGTGTTCCGGTCGGTCCGGGGCGGCTGCCCGCGAGCGCCGGCCCTCCGGCCGGTCCGTGGACCCGGGTGGAGCCGGCGCCGGTGCGCCCGCTCCACCGCGCGGGCTCATCTGACCAGCAGCGCGATGGCGGCGTAGTGGCAGGTGGCGGCGGCACACACGAACGCGTGGAAGACCTCGTGATAGCCGAAGACCGACGGGAGCGGGTCGGGGCGGCGGCAGTGGTAGGCGACGGCGCCGGTGATGTACAGCAGCCCGCCGCCGACGACGAGGGCCGCGGCGAGGCCGCCGGCCGCGGCCCACAGCGCCGGTACCGCGAGCGCGTTGACGGCTCCCAGCGCGATGAACGCTCCTCCGACGAGCCACTCCGGCGCGTCCATGCGGGCGAGACGGGCCCGGATCCCCAGGGCGGTGAGGGCCCACAGCAGGACCAGGCACAGCCGCCCGTAGGTGCCGGGCACGGCGTGGAGGAACACCGGAGTCGCCGTCCCGGCGATCAACAGGAAGATCATCACGTGGTCGGCTCGCTGCAGGACCCGGCGGGCGACCGGCCCCCAGCTGCCCCGGTGGTACAGGGCACTGACGCCGAACAGCCCGCTGAGGCAGCCGGTGTAGATCCCGACGCCGATCACCGGCCCCCGGCCGTGGACGGCGACCCACAGCAGCGGGCCGGCCACGAGCGAGGCGGCGAACCACACCAGGTGCAGCCAGCCGCGCAGGAGGGGCTTGGCGTAGGACACCGCGCGCCGCGCGTCGTAGTGCACCGTCGGACCGGTCCTGGCCCGGCGGTCCCCGTGGCCCGGCCGGCTGACGGTCATGCCACCTGCCCGGAGCACAGCCGGAGCGGGCGCCGTGTGCTCCTGCCCGGTCCTCCGCCGTCAGGCCCTCGGTGACGCACGGTCGCCGGCCCGGCGGTGCTCTCCCGTCCGGACGCGCGGGGGAGGCGGGCCACCCGCGGGCCGTGACCTCCTCCCCGGCGCACCCGAGGAGCCGCGACCCGGGCGGTGGGCAGACCCTGTCCGCGGCCGGCGTGGCACCCGGCCGGGGCGTCCGCGAGCGCCGTCCCGGTCGTGCGCGTCGCGACGTCCACGGCTGGCCCTTCACGGTCCTGCAGGTGGGGAGCCGCGGGCACGTGCGGATGCGCAGCCGATGTCCATCCGTGCCCGCGCCACCACGTCGCAAACCCGCGAGGAGACGGTGCGGGAGTCCGAGGACCCACGCGCCGGCCGGGTCGGGCACCCGGTCGGACGCCGGCCCGGCCCCTCCCGCCGTCCCGGCTCACACTTGCGTGCACAGGGGCCTACCCGACGTCCGGAGTTTGGGCACCGGTCGTTCGCGGGAGGAAGTGACGCAGGCGGTCTCACCGTGCCGACGCCCGACGCCCGGGGCGGTTCGCCGCCCGGCCCCGGCGGACGGGGCCGGCGCCACCGACGGGTCGGGACGGGAGGATCGTGACGGTCGTCGCGGAGTTCCGGGCCGTGCTCGCCGAGTTGGCGGGGGAGCTGGCCGGCCCCGAGCTGCTGCCCGAGCGGCTCGCCCGTGCGTGCGCCCGGGTGCTGCCGGTCGACGGTGCGGGCATCGGGCTCTTCTTCGTCGACGGCCAACGGCTACCGCTGGGCTCGAGTGACGCGGCGGCGGCGACGGCAGAGCGGCTGCAGTTCACCATCGGGGCCGGGCCGTGCCTGACGGCGTACGCCGAAGGCGGCCCCGTGGTGGCCGACGAGGTGACGATCCGGTCCCGGTGGCCGGCGTTCCACGACGAGCTGGTCACCAGCACCCCGATCCGCGGGGTCATCTCGCTACCGCTGCACGGGGGGTTGCGCGGCATCGGGGCGCTGGACCTCTACACGGTCCCGCCGAACGACGTGACCGCGTTGAGCCTGGCGCACGCGCTGGCGATCAGTGCCGAGGTGACCTCGGCGTTCCAGCAGAACAGCGAGGCGACGCGCGGCGAGAGCGGCGGGCCGGTGTGGCTGGACGCGCCGGCCGCCGGACGGCGCTCGGTCGTGTGGCGGGCCATGGGCTTCGTCAACGCCGGCCTCGAGGTCAGCAGCACCGACGCGCTGGCGCTGCTCCGGGCGCATGCCTTCGCCCGCGGCGGGGACCTCGACGAGCTCGCCCGGCGCATCGTCGAGGGAGAGGTCCCCCTGAGCGGCCTGCTCGACCGCGGCGGCGACCTCTAGCCCCCGCCGTCGCCGTCCGGGTCCCTGCGGCGCCGGCCGCGTCGTCGGGGACGGCGGCCGCTCGGCGGCGGCCGGTGACCGCAGGCGGTGCCGCCCTCGACGCGGCGGTGCGCCCGCCACGACGGAGAGCTGCGTACGCTCGGGTCCGGTGGTGGGAGCCACCCTGCGCCGACCGTGCGTCCGACCCCGGCGTGCCACGCCAGCGCGGGCTCCGAGGCGGAGTCCGCAACCGAGGTGCCCGCCCCGGTGCAGCAGACCGGAGCCGCGCCGTGGACAGCAGCCAGGAGCCCCGCCTCGACGACGCTGCCGGCGCACCCCGGCGCCGGGAGCGCCTGCCTGCTCCGGAGCTGTCGACGGAGGACCTGCTGCACACCGTGGCCGCGCTGGCCCGGACGGTGGTGCCCGGCGACACCGAGACGTCGGTGTCGCTGCTCGTCGACGACGTGCCCACCACGGTGGCCGCCACCGGTCGGCTGGCCGTCGACGTCGACGAGGCGCAGTACGAGCGTGACCACGGGCCCTGCCTGCACGCCGCGCGCACCGGTGAGCTGGTCGAGGTCGCCGACACCCGCACCGACAGCCGGTGGCCGGACTACGTGCCGCGGGCGGTCGCCCACGGCGCCCTGAGCTCGCTGTCCGTCCCGCTGGTGATCGACGCCGACCGCGGCGTCGCCGGCGCGCTGAACATCTACGCCCGCGCGGCGCACGCCTTCGACGAGGACGCCCGGGCCGCCGCCACCCGCCTGGGCCCGCACGCCGCGGCGGCGGCCGGCGACCTGCACGCGATGCGGAGCGCCCGCGCGATGGCCGACGACCTGCGGATCGCCCTGGAGGCCCGCGCGGTGATCGACCAGGCCACGGGCGTGCTGGTGCAGCGGCTCGGGCTGACCGCCGACCAGGCGATCCGGGCGCTGGCCCGGGCGTCGGCGGGCGCGGCCCGCCGGGACCGCGACGTCGCCCACGACCTGGTGCGGACGGGGGAGCTGCCGGCCGGGCCGCCGGCTGGGGAGGGGTGACCGCCCCTGCCGGATGCGCGCCGGCGGCCTGCACCGGGGCGGTCCGCAGCTGGTCGCCGGTGCGCGGGCCGATGAGGGTGTCCGATGGTCCCGATCGACGTGCGACGGGAACCGGCGTCCGGGCCGACCTCCGCGCACGCGACGCGATGACCTCTCGCGGACCTCTCGCGGCACGCCCCTCACCGCGGCCGAGGAGACTCCCATGACGCAGCAACGGCAGCGGGCCACCGAACTCCGCCTCGTGGTCACCGCGACGGGCCACGAGGCCGCGGTCCGCTTCTTCCGCGACGTGCTGGGGCTGCCGGAGCAGGAGGCCCACGAGGCCCGCGGCGGCCACGTCGTCATCCTCGACGCCGGCCGGGCGACGCTGGAGATCAACGACCCGCCCTACGCCGAGTACACCGACGAGGTCGAGGTGGGACACCGCGTCCCGGGCCGGATCCGCGTCGCGTTCGAGGTACCCGACACCCGCGCCGCGACCGCGGACCCGGTCGAGGCCGGCGCCGAACTGGTCGCCGAGCCGACCGTCACCCCGTGGGACACGCTCAACTCCCGGCTCCACGGCCCGGAACGGCTCCTCTGACCGTCTTCGGTCCCGTGGAGGAGCAGCCGCAGCGTCCGGGCCGCAGCCGGGGACCGGCGATCCGCGGATCGGCCGTCCCTGAACGCGGGCGCCTCGCGCGGTGAGGCTGGGGTCCCCACGACCCGAGGAGCACCCGATGCCGCGCACCCGACCCGACGTCCCCGTCCCCGACCTCACCGGCCGCCGCGCCGTCGTCACGGGAGGCAGCGACGGCGTCGGCCTCGTGCTGGCCCGCCGGCTCGCCGCGGCCGGCGCCGAGGTGGTCCTGCCGGTCCGCAACCCGCGCAAGGGCGAGGCCGGGGTCGCCCGGATCCGCGCGCAGGTCCCGGACGCCGACGTCTCCCTGCGCGACCTCGACCTGTCCTCGCTGGCCTCCGTCGCGGCGCTGGGGCAGACCCTGCGCGCCGAGGGGCGGCCGGTGCACCTGCTCGTCGCCAACGCCGGCGTCATGCGGCCACCGGACCGGCAGACGACCGCCGACGGGCACGAGCTGCAGTTCGGCACCAACCACCTGGGGCACGTCGCGCTCGTCGCCGCCCTGCTGCCGCTGCTGCGGGCCGGCCGGGCGCGGGTGACCTCGCAGACCAGCGTCGCGGCGCGCCGGGGGGCGGTGAACTGGGACGACCCGAACTGGGAGCGGTCCTACGACGGGCAGCGCGCCTACGCCCAGTCGAAGGTCGCCGTCGGCCTGTTCGCCCTGGAGCTGCAGCGGCGCAGCGCCGCCGGGGGCTGGGGGATCACCAGCGACCTGGCCCACCCCGGGATCGCGCCGACCAGCCTGCTCGCGGCCCGGCCCGAGGTCGGCCGCGCCCGGGACACCACCGGCGTGCGGCTCATCCGCGTGCTGTCGCGGCTGGGCCTCACCGGCACCGTGGAGAGCGCGGCGCTGCCGGCCCTGCTCGCCGCGACCGCGCCGGACGGCGGCGGCCGGTTCTACGGCCCGGACGGCCCCGGCGGGGCGAGCGGCGCCCCTGCGGAGCAGGAGCCCTACCGCCCGGTGCGCGGCACCGGGGACGCCGAGCGGATGTGGCACCTGTCCGAGGAGCTGGCCGGGGTGTCGTTCGCGGCGGCCGGAGCCGACGGGGTGCACCCGCTGCCGCGCTGACCGTCCCGGGCCGTGCCCCG
This sequence comes from Geodermatophilus sp. SYSU D01045, assembly GCF_054050295.1. Taxonomy (NCBI): domain Bacteria; kingdom Bacillati; phylum Actinomycetota; class Actinomycetes; order Geodermatophilales; family Geodermatophilaceae; genus Geodermatophilus; species Geodermatophilus sp. SYSU D01045. The sequence continues at coordinate 78,599 of NZ_JBJGZB010000009.1, read as the reverse complement.
GTCAGCCGGGGGCGGCCCGGACCGCGGGGTCCGCCTGGGTGCCGAGGACCGACAGCAGCTGCAGCCGCTCGGCGCTCGGGCTGCCCGGGACGGCGGTGTAGACGAGCAGCCGGTGCGACTGGTCGGGGTCGACCAGCGACTGGCAGCTCAGCTCCAGCGCGCCGACGACGGGGTGGACGAAGCGCTTGACCTCGCGCGGGCGGAGGCCGACCTCGTGCGTGTCCCACAGCCGCCGCAGTTCCTCGCTGCGGGCCAGCACCAGCTCGGCCAGGCGCGCGGCCCGCGAGCCCGGGCCGCGCAGGGTGACGAGCTCGCGCAGGCCCGAGGCGTAGAGCCGGGACAGGAACGCGTGCTCCTCCGGGGCGTACAGCTGCCGCGTGGCGGGGTCGGTGAACCACCGGTAGCCGAGGCTGCGCGCCGGCCCGGTGCGCAGGGTCGCGTCGCCGGTGAGCGCGACGGCGAGCGGGGTCTGCCGCAGCGTCTCGCCGAGCTCGGTGACGATCTCCGCCGGGGTGTCGCCGAGCCGGTCGAGGATGCGCAGCAGGCCGGGCCCGACGTGCTCGCCGTCGGCGCCGCGCGCGGGCGGGCGGTGACCCGCGAGCCGGAACAGGTGGTCCCGCTCGTCCAGGGACAGGTGCAACCCCTGCGCGATCGCGGCCACCATCTGCTCCGAGGGCTGCGGCCCGCGCTCCTGCTCCAGGCGCGCGTAGTAGTCGGTGGACATGTGGCAGAGGACGGCGAGCTCCTCGCGCCGCAGCCCGCTCGTCCGGCGGCGCGGCCCGCGGGGGAGACCCACGTCCTCCGGCTGCAGCGCCTCCCGACGGCGGCGGAGGAAGTCCGCCAGCCCGGCCCGGTCGATCACGTCGCCTCCCTCGTCGGTGCTGAGCCGTTCCTACCGTCGCCGGGAGTGGTCGTCCACGGACCGCCGGTCCTTCCCTCGGCCGGGCGAGGACCCCCGGCACGGCACCGGCGACCGGCAGGCCGGTGGCGGTCCACCACGCCGTGGAGTGACCGGCCGCGGTGGCAGCGACGCGGCGCGGTCAGGCGGTCAGCCGGGCGTCTCGGCGCAGCTGGGCGTGGCGGGCGGGCGCAGGAAGTCGTCCTGCAGCCCGCTCAGCTGCAGGATGCGCTCCAGCGCGGGCGACGAGGCACGCAGCACCGGACGCCGGCCGGCGGCGAGGGACACCTCGCTGCACCGGGCCAGGACGGCGAGGGCCGTGGAGCTGATGAAGGACACGTCGGCGGCGTCGATGACGTCGACGCTCAGCGCGTCCCGGCTCGTCCGTCCCTTGAACTGTTCCGCGACCGCGGTGTCGAGCTCGCCGCGCAGACGGAGCACCCGGCAGGTGCCCTCGTGCTCGATCGTCATGGACCCGGGAAGCGGCCTGGGGTGCTCGGGATGGGAGTTCATCTCCGCCTCCTCGCCCGACGGCGGGAACGGGCAGCGCGCCGGCGGGACCGCCGGCCCGGCCCCGGTCCGTGCACGCGACGGTACGCCCGGCGGTCACCGCTCCAGGAGGGCGTCGGCGGCCGTCGTCTCGGGCGTCACCGTGGCACCCGGCAGGTCCGCCCGGGCCTCCTCGAGGACGGTCCGCCAGTCCGCCGGTCGCACGTCCGGGGACAGGCGGGCGAGGTCCACGGCCGCGCGCAGCCGGGACAGCCGGGCGCCCTGCCCGGTCGCGACCCGCACTGCCTCGGTCAGGTCGGCGACGGCCGGGGCGGGGTCCCCTCCGCGGGCCAGCGTGAAGCGGGCCCGCCGGCGGAGCAGCTCGGGCAGGTCGAGCTCCTCGCCGGTCCGGGAGACCGTCTCGAGGGCCTCGGCCAGGTGCCGGTCCGCCTGCTCCTGGTCGCCGGCCGCCGCGTCCAGGTCGGCGAGGCGGCCCAGGTGGCCGGCGAAGAAGCCCTGCTGGCCCATGAGCGCGAGGGTCTCGAGCGCCTGCTCGAGGAACGCCCGGTCCGGCGGGCCACCGGGCCGGTCGGTGGCGGCCCAGGCGGCGCCGAACGCCGCCCACAGGGCGTAGCCGTGCTCCCGGCCGATGTCAGCGGCCTCCGCGCCCAGCCGTCGCGCGGCCTCCTCGTCGCCGAGGAGGTGCCGGATCCAGGTGCTGAAGGTCGACTCGACCTGCGCGAGGCTGTACGGACCGCGCGGGGAGCCGACCTCCTCGGCCCGCCGCCGTGCCTCCCGCTCCCACCGCTCGGCCGCGTCCAGCTCCCCGCGGGCGGCGCAGACGGCCGCCAGCGCGCCGGCCCCGCCCGAGTACGGGTCGTTGGGCAGCGGCCACAGTGGGGAGTCCCACTGCCCGGTCGGGCGGGAGCTGATGGCGGCCAGCGCCCGCTCCAGCTGCGCCTGGGCCGAGGTGAAGTGGCCCCGCTTGAAGTCCTGGTAGCCCGTGCACCCCAGCACCTCCGGCTCGAACGAGGCGAAGGCCGGCTCGCGGACCATCGCGGCGAGCTGGTCGAGCACACCGCGGGCCGTGGTGAGCCGGCCGCTGGAGATCCAGTACGCCCAGAGGGCGATCAGCGCGGGGAGCACCTCCGGCCGTCCGAGCCGGGCGGCGAGCTCCTGCGCCCGCCGGTAGTCCGCCTCGACCTCGGGGGAGAAGTAGCCGTGCGTCGAGCTGAGCGCGAGGCCGCGCAGCATGCGGGCGGAAAGCTCGCCCAGGTCGCGCTCGTCGGACCCGGGCAGGGTCTCCAGCAGCTCCAGGGCCCGGGCGGCCAGCCTGGTCGCCTCCTCGTGCGCCCCGCGGCCGTGCTCGCGGCGGGCGGCGTCGAGGTAGCGGCCGGCGGCGGGCCCGGCCGCGCCGGCCAGGTCCAGGTGCCGGGCGACGATCGCCGGCTCGGCGCCGCGCGCGGCCAGCGCCCGGGCCACGGCCGCGTGCGTCTCCCGGCGCGCCTCGACGACCTGGGTCTCGTAGGCGGCGTCGCGCATCAGCGCGTGGCGGAAGCGGTGGACACCCGCCGCCGGGCCGACCGGCTCGACGATCCCCGCGTCGGTCAGGGTGGTGAGCTGGGCGGCCACGGCGTCCTCGTCGCCGACGACCGCCGCGACGGTGGCCGGGTCGAACGTCGGCCCGACGGTGGCGGCCACCTGGACCACGCGGAGGTCGATGGCCGGCGCCTTCAGCCGCCAGGTGAGCAGCTCCTGCAGCCGCAGCGGCAGCGGCTCGGAGCCGTGCTCCTCCACGCCGGCGCGGGTCAGCTCCTCGATGAACAGCGGGATCCCCTCGGCGTGCTCGATGATCGCGGCCCGCGCCCCGTCGTCCAGGCGCCTGCCGGACGCGAGGTTGTCCACCAGCCGGTGGGCCGCCGGACCGTCGAGCCGGCCGAGCTCGAGCACCTGCACGCCGTCCCGCCACGGCACGGCGGGGACGTGGCGGGCGGTGGCCACCGTGAGCAGGCCCGCGGGCCGCCGCTCGACGAGCCGCCCCAGCAGCTCGAGCGTGGAGGGATCGGCCCAGTGCAGGTCCTCGACGACGAACAGGCGCGGCCGCCGCGCGGCGGCCGCGGCCAGGCACTCCACGAGCAGGTCGAGGGTCTGGTCGAGGACGGTGCCGGGCTCCCACGGGGGCGCCGGGTACTCGGGCGTCGCCGGGACGCCGATCAGCGGGCCGAGGAGGGGCACCGCCCGCCGCGGGTCCACGCCCAGCGCACCGAGGTTCCCGACCAGCCAGGCGAGCCGGTCGGGGGTCTCTCCCGACCGGTCGGCCATCCCCTCGAGCAGCCGCGCGACCGGCCACAGCGAGACGTCGGCGTGGTAGGGCAGGCAGGCCGTGCCGAACACCCGGCCGCCGCTGGCCTCCACCCGGTCGAGGACCTCGGTCACCAGCCGGGTCTTGCCGATGCCCGCCTCGCCGACGACGAGGAAGCCCGGGTCGACGGCCGCCCCGCCGTCCCGCCGCACCTCCTCCCACGCCGCGAGCAGCCGGGCGCGGGGCTCGTCGCGGCCGACGAGCCCCGCCTGGCGGTAGCGCGCCGCCTCGAACCGGGCCGCGGCGTAGCGGGGGCGCTCGACGCGGAAGACCTCCACCGGGCGGCGGATCCCCTCCAGCCGGCGCTCGCCGAGCGGGTGCAGGAAGAAGTCGGCGTCGACCAGTTGCCGGGTGACGTCGCTGATCACCACGGTGTCCGGAGCGGCCTCCTGCTGGAGCCTCGCGGCGAAGGTGGGCACGAGGCCGACGATCGGGTCCCGCCCGGCCGCCGAGCCGGCGTCCCCGAGGTCCGTGACCACCACGCGCCCGGTGTGGATCCCGATCCGGACCTCGGGGGAGACGCCGAACCGGCGGTCCAGCCCGGTGCGCGCGTCGCGCATCGCCCTCACCAGGTCGAGGCCCGCGAGCACCGCCCGCCGGGCGTCGTCCTCGTGCGGGGTGGGATGGCCGAAGCCGGCGAGGATCCCGTCGCCGGAGTAGTGCACCAGGTGGCCGCTGTACCGGTGCACGGCCTCCCGGGCCGCCGCGCGGTAGACCGCGAACAGGTCCCGCAGGTGCTCGGGCTCCACCCGCTCGGACAGCCTCGTGGAGCCGACCAGGTCGGAGAACAGCAGGGTCATCAGCGCCCGCTCCCCGGACGGGTCGTGCTGACGGGCCGCCACCTGCCGCAGGACGAGGGCGGCGCGCCGGTTGTCCGGATCGACGGTGCGCACCTCCTCGGCGGTGGCGCGGGCCTGCTCGAGGTCGCCCGCCGCCAGCGAGGCCTCCGCGGCGCTCAGCAGCCGCCCGAGGAGACGGGTCAGTCGCGTCTCGGCCGACAGCACCGCCCCTGTCACGACCCCACCTCCCGGGGACGGGGACCGCCGGCCCCTGCGGTCCGCACGGCCGGCCGGTCCCTCCGCGGGGAGCGCCGGCCCGGCCGGCGCGGCCCCTGCCGGGTGCACCCCTCCCGGCGTCGCACCCACGTCCGGTCTCCCCCCGCCGCACGGAGCGGAGCACCTCCGTCGAGCGTCCTGGCCGCGGCCGATCACCCGTAGAGGCCAAGGTCCCCGGGGCCGGCACGCCACGAGGCGGCGAGGACGGTCGATCCGGGCACCGGTCCGCCGGAGATCCCGGACGGCGGTGTCGAGAACGCGGGCGCGGCTCCGTCCCCGGGGTGCGAGCGGCCAGGATGGGCCGCACCGGCACCGAGGAGAGACCACGATGGCCAAGTACCTGCTGCTCAAGCACTACCGCGGAGCCCCGGCGGCGGTGAACGACGTCCCGATGGAGAAGTGGACGCCGGAGGAGATCTCGGCCCACGTGCAGTACATGGAGGACTTCGCGGCCCGGCTGGAGGGCACCGGCGAGTTCGTCGACGGCCAGGCGCTCTCCCCCGAGGGGATGTGGGTCCGGTACGACGGCGAGGGGCGCCCGCCCGTCACCGACGGCCCGTTCGCCGAGACCAAGGACCTCATCGCCGGCTGGATGGTGATCGACGTCGACAGCCGGGAGCGCGCCGTCGAGCTCGCCGGGGAGCTGTCGGCCGCTCCCGGGGCGGGCGGGGAGCCGATCCACGAGTGGCTCGAGGTGCGCCCCTTCCTGGGCGCGCACCCCACCATCGAGGGATGACCCCCCCGCTGGACGAGGTGCTGCTCCGCAGCCTCACGCCCGGCGTGCTCGGCGTCCTCGTCCGCCGCGGAGCCGACTTCGCGGCGGCCGAGGACGCCGTCCAGGACGCGCTGGTCGAGGCGGTCCGCACCTGGCCGGCCGACCCGCCGCGGGACCCGAAGGGCTGGCTGGTCACCGTGGCCTGGCGCCGGTTCCTCGACGCGACCCGCGCCGACACCGCCCGCCGCCGGCGGGAGGACGTCGTCGACGAGGAGCCCGCGCCCGGGCCCGTGCCCGGTGTGGACGACACGCTGCACCTCTACTTCCTGTGCGCCCACCCGTCGCTGACGCCGTCGTCCGCGGTCGCGCTCACGCTGCGGGCCGTCGGCGGGCTGACCACCCGGCAGATCGCGCGGGCCTACCTGGTGCCCGAGGCGACGATGGCGCAGCGCATCAGCCGGGCCAAGCGCACCGTCTCCGGTGTGCGGTTCGACCGGCCGGGCGACGTCGCGACCGTGCTGCGCGTCCTCTACCTGGTCTTCAACGAGGGCTACTCCGGTGACGTCGACCTCGCCGCCGAGGCCGTCCGGCTCACCCGGCAGCTCGCTGCCGTGATCGACCACCCCGAGGTGGCCGGGCTGCTCGCCCTGATGCTGCTGCACTCGGCCCGGCGCGCCGCCCGGACCGCGCCCGACGGCAGCCTGGTGCCGCTCGCGGAGCAGGACCGGAGCCGGTGGGACACCGGACTGATCGCCGAGGGCGTGGCGGTCCTGCAGGCGGCCCTCGCCCGCGACCGGCTGGGGGAGTACCAGGCCCAGGCCGCCATCGCGGCGCTGCACGCGGACGCACCCACCGCCGCGGAGACCGACTGGGTGCAGATCGTCGAGTGGTACGACGAGCTCGTGCGCCTGACCGACAGCCCCGTCGTCCGGCTCAACCGGGCGGTGGCCGTCGGCGAGGCCGACGGACCGCGCGCGGGCCTCGCGGAGCTGGCGGCGGTGGACGGCTCGCTGCCCCGCCACGCCGCGGTCGCGGCGTACCTGCACGAGCGCGACGGCGACCTCGCGACGGCGGCCCGGCTCTACGCCGAGGCGGCCGCGAAGGCCCCCGACCTCGCCGAGCGCGACCACCTGGTGCGCCAGGCCGCCCGGCTCAACGCCGGCCTGTCCGGCTGACGGAGACCAGGGGCGGAGCGCAGGACGGGGCCCGCCGGCCGGGCGGCGCGTCTCCCGGCCGCCGGTCCCTCGTCCGCCGGGGACGACCGCCCCCGGTGCCGCCGGCTCAGCCGTGCGGTTCCCGTGCGGCGGCCACCGCGGCCCCGAGCACGGCTCCGGTGCCGATGCAGCCGGCGAGGAAGCGCGCCGCGTCCCGGTGCCACCCCGTGATCCGGAAGTCGCTCCTGCGAGGGGTCGTCCGCACTGCTGCGTCCATGGCCGACACGGTCCCGCTGCGGTGGTCGTGCCGGACTCATCCCGGAGGGATGGGGGACCGGATCGTCCGGATGCCGGGTCGGACTCCGTCACCGTGGTGGCTCCTCCTGCGGGAGCGGCCCTCCGGGCCCGGACAGCTCCCCGGCCTGCCGGTGCACCGAGGACGGGTCGGGCAGCCGGTCGGCCACGCGGTGCACCACGGCCTCGGCTCCGTGCTGTCCCTCCCCGAGGCGCTGGTGGGTGTCCGCGACCTGGTCCCGCAGCCGTGCCCGCCGGTCCCGGGGGCGCTGCGTCAGCTCCTCGGTCTCGGCTGGCGCACCGCCTCGGCTCCACCTCGGTCCGCCCCGAGTTCGGCGTCACCTCCTGGGAGCTCGACCCGCACCCGGTGTGGGAGGGGCGGTGCTGCGGTCGCTGGACCTCGCCGCCGACCTCGCCGCCGACCTCGACGTCGTCATCTGCCCGGAGATCCACGCCCCGACGCCGCTCCGGCACCCGGTCAGCCAGGGCTACGTCGACCTGATCGAGCGCACCGGCAGCAAGCACTCCAAGCTGCTGGTCGACACCGGCATCCTCGACACCGCGCCGGTCCTCGAGCTCTCCGAGGAGGTCGAGGTGGAGGAGGGCGAGGAGGTCCCGGCGCACCTGCGGCCGCTGGCCGTGCCGATGGCCGACCTGGTCGAGGTGCGCCGCCAGCACGCCCTGCTGTGCACCCTGCACGCGGGCGGGTAGGCGACGGTCGACCGACCCGCGGGAGCGTCCGGCGCATCCCCGTCGGAAGGAGGAGGCTGGCACCGTGCCCCTGCCGAAGCCGCCCCTGAGCGGCCGCCTCCTGGTGATCGCCGGGCTGCCGGTCGTCGGCGCCGTCGCCGTGGTCTGGCTGGTCCGCTACGTCGTCGAGCGGACGGCCAGGAGGCGGCGCGCCCGCCGCTGACGGCGCGCCGCACCCCGGAGGAGCCGGCGACCGTCAGCCGCCGGTCGCCCTCGACCCCGGGTCGAGCACCGCCCGTCGCCGGTCACCGGGCGGGTGGGCGGCCACGGGCTGGCAGCATGTGGCGGTGCGCGCCCTGGTGGTCGACTCGGTCCGAGCCCTGCCCCGTGTCCAGGAGGTGGCCGAGCCCACCGCCCCTCCCGGCGGGGTGGTGGTGCGCGTGACGGCCACGGGCGTGTGCCGCAGCGACTGGCACGCCTGGGCGGGACACGACGAGGTCGCGTTCCCGCACGTGCCGGGGCACGAGCTCGCCGGGGTGGTGGTCGACGCCGGTGCGGAGGTCGCCCGCTGGCGGGCCGGCGACCGGGTGACCGTCCCGTTCGTCTGCGGCTGCGGGCGCTGCGAGTGGTGCCGGGCGGGGGAGGCCCAGGTCTGCCCCGACCAGCAGCAGCCGGGCTTCACCCACTGGGGGTCCTTCGCCGAGTACGTCGCCCTGCACGCCGCCGACACCAACCTGGTGCGCGTCCCCGACGGGGTCGACTCCGCCGCCGCGGCCGCGCTGGGGTGCCGGTTCGCCACCGCGTACCGCGCCCTGGTCGGCCGCGCGCGGGTCGGCGAGGGGGAGTGGGTCACCGTGGTGGGGGCGGGCGGCGTGGGGCTGAGCACGGTCATGATCGCCCGCTCGCTCGGGGCCCGGGTGGTGGCGGTGGACCGCACCCCCGAGGCCCTCGCCGCGGCCGCCGGACTGGGCGCGGAGCACACGGTGCACGCCGACGGCCGCGACGTCCCGGCGGTCGTCCGGGACCTGACCGGCGGCGGCAGCCACGTGGCCGTCGACGCGGTGGGCAGCGAGCAGACCTGCGCCGACTCGATCCTGAGCCTGCGCCGGCGGGGGCGGCACGTGCAGGTCGGCCTGCTGCCGCCGGTCGGTGGTCACCCGCGGGTCCCGATGGCCCGGGTGATCGGCTGGGAGCTGGACCTGCTGGGCAGTCACGGCATGGCCGCGGCCGACTACCCCGCCATGATGGCGCTCGTCGAGCGGGGCTCGCTGCAGCCGCAGCGGCTGGTCGAACGCACCATCGGCCTCGACGAGGCGGCGGCCCTGCTGCCCGTGTTCGACCGGACGACGGTCGCCGGCATCACCGTGGTCGACCCCACCCGCTGATCGCCCCGCGGAGTCGGACCCTCGAGCGTCCCTCGACGGTCCCGGCTCCGGGACCGTCGACGCCACCGGCTCGCCGTGCCACCGTGGTCGGCAGGTGCGGTGCACCGTGCGGCGCGCCCGGGAGGACGGAGAGGGCCGTGGCGGACGTCAAGATCGAGCAGGAGCTGACACTCAGCCGCCCGGAGGTCGCCCGCCTCCTCCGGTCGCTCGCGGAGGGGCTGGAGTCCGACGACGGCGAGGTCGCCGTCCGGCTGGGGAACAGCACCGTCGAGCTGTCGGTGGGGGACCGGCTCCGCTGCGAGCTGGAGGTGGAGGTCGACGGCGACGAGATCGAGTTGGAGCTCGAGCTCACGTGGCCGACCTCGCGCGGTGCGGCCGCCGGACCGCGGCAGGAGCAGGCGGAGGAGGAGCCGCCGGACGACGAGGCGGTGGTCACGGCGGACGGCGCGACGGAGCCGGCGGCCCCTGCGCCGCGGAGCGCGCCGGACACCCGGACGCGGCCGGAGAAGCGCCGCCCGTCGCCGGCCTGACGCACGTCGTCCGCGCCGCCCGCGCGGACACCGGGCGGCGCGGCGGACGGTCAGGGCCGGCGGCTGATCCGCCGGCCCTGCGCGGCGTGGCGCCGGATGCGCCGGGCGACCGTGCGGTAGGTGGCGGCGCGGTCGGCCCGGCCACGCTCCGCCGCCTCGGCGGTCAGGCGGTCGAAGGTGGTGGCGACCCGGGTGTCGGTGTCGGCCAGGAGCCGGCCGAGGTCGCGGGCCCGCCGGGTGGCCTGCGCCACCCGCTCGGGCGGCAGCAGCACCGGCGGCGGCGGGGAGCCGAGCCACGCCCAGACGGTCTTCCGGTCGCCGCCGACGTACCAGCCGTGCGCGGCCGAGAGCCGGGCCACCATCGGCAGGCCCATGCCGCCGGCGGCCGCGTCCCGGCCGACCGCCGGGACCGGCGGGCGGTCGCGGGCGGCGTCGGACACCTCGACCAGCCAGCCGCCGTCGGCGGTCACGGCCACGGTCACCGGCGGCCGCCCGTGCCGGAGGCCGTTGGACACCAGCTCCTCCACCGCGAGCTGCAGCCGCTCCCCGGTGGCCTCGGGCAGCCCGTCCGCGGCGAGCGCCCCGCGCAGCTGCACCCGCATCCGCGTCAGCTCGGCGGCACTGCGCAGCTGCCCGCGCCACACCGTGGCGGCGCGGCGACTCGGAGCGGGCGGCGAGCGGCGCGCCCACGTCGACCCGTCCATGCGTCCCGTCCCCGGGCGTCGGGCCGTGCCCGGCACTCTCCCGCGTCGCCGGACCGGCCGGACCCGTGCTGTTCCGGCTCCGTGCGGGTCCCGGGTACCCAGGGCGTGCGCCGCCCACGCACGGGGAGGGCGGGGAGTCAGCGGGCCGCCGGGACCGGCACCTCGTCCCGTGCCGGGCGGGACGGGCGCCGGCGGTCGGCCGCCCAGCAGCCGGCCGCCACGAGCGCGAGCCCGGCGACCACGGACCAGGGCCGGGCGACGACGGCCTCCTCCGCCCCGGCCAGCGGGTCCGCGAGCAGGCCGAGGCGGTCCAGCGCCCAGCCGGTGGCGGCGGCCGGCGCGACCGCCGCGCCGGTCAGGCGCTGCGCCGGGTACCAGCGGGTCCGGGACACCGCCTACAGCGACGGGAAGACCAGCGCCACGGTGAGCAGCTGGGCCAGCTCGACGCCTCCGTTGAAGGCCAGCAGCGCGCGCACCGACGTCGCGCCGTCGACACCGAGGCCGGTGAGGGTGCCGGCGAACGCCAGCCCGTGCACCAGCCCGAGACCGCAGGCGACCAGCACCTCCCCGCGGCGGGCCAGCGGCCGGACCGCGCAGGGGGCGCGGGGACGCCCGCGGCCCCTGCCCGTGGAACTCCGCGGGCCGGCGGGCAGTTGCCCGTGTGACGGCGCCGTGCCCGCCCCACCCGGTGCCGTCGCCGCCCGCGACCGGCGGGCGGGTGCGGGGCGCCGATCGCGAGGAGGACCGGGCCGGTGGCCGAGGTGTGCGAGTCCGTGACCATCGACGGAGGGGTGCTCGTCGGGCACGACGGGTCCGCCGGCGCCCAGGAGGCGCTGGTGTGGGCGGCCGGCCTGGCCGGGCGGACCGGGCTCCCGCTGCACGTGCTCCGGGCGTGGAGCCTGACCACCGCGCCGCGGCCGTCGACCTGGGCACCGGGCTACGTGCCGCCGCTCGAGGACTCCGAGCGGGCCGTGCGCGACGACCTGGAGCGCTGCGTCGCCGCGGCCGGCCTCGACCCGGCGGTGCCGGTGCGCACGCACACGGTGCACGGCCCGGTGGCCCGGGCCCTCGTGCAGGCGGCCGGGGGCGCGGACCTGCTCGTCGTCGGCGCCCGCGGCGGCGGCGGGTTCGCCGGGCTGCTGGTCGGGTCGACCAGCGACCAGGTGGTCCACCACGCGCCGTGCCCGGTGACGGTGGTCCGCACCGGCACCGGCCGTCCGTCCGCCTGGGCCGCCGCGCCCGGGGAGGTCACCGCCTGACGCCGCGCCCGGAGCCCGGCCGCGGTCAGGCGCGGGGCATCCGGGAGCGGCCGGCGTCCGGGGCGGCCCCGGTCCGCAGCAGCGGCAGGGTCCGCCGCGCCACCAGCTCCGACAGCGCCACGACGCTGGTCGAGCGGACCACGGACGGCGACCGGTTGAGGTCGACCAGCACCTGCTGCAGCGCCTCGTGCGACGCCGCGCCCACCCGGCAGAGCACGTCGCCGCTGCCCGTCGTCGCGTGCGCCTCCAGCACGCCGGGGATGGCCTCGAGGTCGGCGCGGACCGCCTCGATGGCGCCCTGCGCGATCTCCAGCGTCACGAAGGCCTGGACGCCGAACCCGGCCGCCGCGACGTCGACGTCCGGGCCGTAGCCGGTGACGACGCCGGACTGCTCGAGGCGCGCGACGCGGGCGGTGACCGTCGCCCGGGCGACCCCGAGCAGGCGGGACAGCTCCAGCGCGCCCGCGCGCGGGTGCGCGCGCAGCGCCTCCAGCACCGCGACGTCCAGCGCGTCGAGGGTCATGCGTCCTCCCGGGTGCGAGCTGTGCAGTCTGCCCAGTCGACGGGCCGGTCCGCTGGGCCAGCGGTGCAGCCGGACCAGCAGATGCGGTCAGGGTTGCACAGACCGGCTCCGCGCAGTGGGCTTCCCCCACGTCCCCGCGCACAGGAGGCCCCCGTGTCGATCGAGCAGACCCTCAACGACGAGGAACGCCTGGCCGGGCTCGACCTGCGGCAGCTGGAGCAGCTGGTCGGCCTGGTGCAGTACGACGAGTCGGCCGACCCGTTCCCGGTCTCGGGCTGGGACGCGCTGGTGTGGGTCGTCGGCAACGCGGTGCAGACGGCGCACTTCTTCCAGTCCGCCTTCGGCATGGAGCTGGTCGCCTACTCCGGCCCCGAGACCGGCAACCGCGACCACCGCGCCTACGTGCTGCGCTCCGGCGCCGCCCGCTTCGTCGTCACCGGCGCCTACGACCCGGCCAGCCCGCGCGCCGACCACCACCGCGCGCACGGCGACGGCATCGTCGACATCGCCCTCGCCGTGCCCGACGTCGACCGGTGCGTCGCCCACGCCCGCGCCCAGGGCGCCACCGTCGTCGCCGAGCCGCACGACCTCACCGACGAGCACGGCACCGTCCGGCTGGCCACGATCGCCGCCTACGGCGACACCGTGCACACCCTCGTCGACCGCTCCCGCTACACCGGCCCCTACCTGCCCGGCTACGTCGCCCGGACGTCGTCCCACCAGCCGCGGCCGGGGCGCCCGGGACGGCTGTTCCAGGCCGTCGACCACGTCGTCGGCAACGTCGAGCTCGGCGCCATGGACCGCTGGGTCGACTTCTACAACCGGGTCATGGGCTTCACCAACATGGCCGAGTTCATCGGCGACGACATCGCCACCGACTACTCCGCGCTGATGAGCAAGGTCGTCGCCAACGGCAACCACCGGGTCAAGTTCCCGCTCAACGAGCCGGCGGCGGGGAAGAAGAAGTCCCAGATCGACGAGTTCCTCGAGTTCTACCGCGGCCCCGGCGCCCAGCACGTGGCGCTGGCGACCGGCGACGTCGTCGCCACCGTCGACGCCCTGCGCGCCGAGGGCGTCGACTTCCTCGCGACGCCGGACTCCTACTACGAGGACCCCGAGCTGCGCGCCCGCATCGGCGAGGTGCGCGTGCCGATCGAGGAGCTGCAGGCCCGCGGGATCCTGGTCGACCGCGACGAGGACGGCTACCTGCTGCAGATCTTCACCACGCCCACCGGCGACCGGCCGACGGTGTTCTTCGAGCTGATCGAGCGGCACGGCTCGCTCGGCTTCGGCAAGGGCAACTTCAAGGCACTGTTCGAGGCCATCGAGCGCGAGCAGGAGAAGCGCGGCAACTTCTGATCGTCGAGCGGCAGGAACGGCCGTTCCTGCCACTGGGGAGGTGCGTGACGGTGGCGTACTACCGGCGGGTGGGCGAGGTCCCGCCCAAGCGGCACACGCAGTTCCGGCGTCCCGACGGCGGCCTGTACGCCGAGGAGCTGATGGGGGAGGAGGGCTTCTCCAGCGACTCCTCCCTGCTCTACCACCGGGGCCTGCCCTCGGCGCTGGTCGACGCCCGCCCGTGGGAGCTGCCCGACCAGACCCTGACGCCGAACGCGCCGCTGGTGCCCCGGCACCTGAAGCTGCACGACCTGTTCCCCGGGGAGGAGCACAAGGCCACCGACCCGGTCACCGGCCGGCGGCTGGTGCTCGGCAACGCCGACGTCCGCATCTGCTACGCGGTGTCGTCGCTGCCGTCGCCGTACTACCGCAACGCGGTCGGCGACGAGTGCGTCTTCGTGGAGCGCGGGACGGCGACCGTCGAGACGGTGTTCGGCGTCCTGGAGGTGGGCCGGGGCGACTACGTGGTGGTCCCGCGGGCCACCACCCACCGCTGGGTCCCCACCGGTGACGAGCCGCTGCGCACCTACGCGATCGAGGCCAACAGCCACATCGCGCCGCCGAAGCGCTACCTCTCGCGGTACGGGCAGTTCCTCGAGCACGCGCCCTACTGCGAGCGCGACCTCCGCGGGCCGGCCGAGCCGCTGCTGGCCGAGGGCACCGACGTCGAGGTGTACGTCAAGCACCGCGGCCCCGGGCCCGGCGGGCTGGCCGGCACCGTCCACGTGACGCCGGAGCACCCCTTCGACGTCGTCGGCTGGGACGGCTGCCTCTACCCCTACGCCTTCGACGTGGCGGACTTCGAGCCGATCACCGGCCGGGTGCACCAGCCGCCGCCGGTGCACCAGGTGTTCGAGGGCGCGAACTTCGTGATCTGCAACTTCGTGCCGCGGAAGGTCGACTACCACCCGCTGGCCGTGCCGGTGCCCTACTACCACTCCAACGTCGACAGCGACGAGGTCATGTTCTACGTCGACGGCGACTACGAGGCCCGCAGGGGCTCCGGGATCGGCCGGGGCTCGATCAGCCTGCACCCCGGCGGGCACAGCCACGGCCCGCAGCCCGGCGCGGTCGAGCGGTCGCTGGGCGCGGAGCGCTTCGACGAGCTGGCGGTCATGGTCGACACCTTCCGCCCGCTCGAGCTCGGCGAGGCCGGCACCGCCTCCGACGACGGCCGCTACGCCTGGAGCTGGTCGGGCCGGGGACCGTCCACCTGACCCGACGGGGACAGCCCCTCCCGCTCCCGGTCACGGAGGTCGAGGCACTCGGCGCGCTCCTCCGCGAGGACGAGCACGGAGGCCGTGTCCGGCTCGCGGGCGGCGGCGACGGCCGCGGCCAGCGTGGCCCGCAGCGCGACGTCGCGCCGCGGCCCGGGCAGCCCCCGCAGCGCGTCGACCGACGCCTCGAGGCGGTGGCGCCCGGGTCCGTGCCGGTACAGCGGGTCCAGCCGCCGGGCGAGGCCGGCCCGCAGCCCGGTGCCGGTGACGCGGGCGTACCTCCGCTCGGCGCGGGCGAGGTGCCGGGCCAGGACGGCCCCGTCCTCCGCCGCGGCGCCCGCGGCCTGCACGGCGGCGCGGACGACGGCCGCCGTCCGCCGGGCGTCCCGGAGGGGACCCGTGGCGACCAGGACCGGGGCGAAGGCGGCCAGCAGCGGCCGGCCGTCGTCGGTCGAGGCGTCGTTCACCAGCCGGGCCAGCGCGGCCACGGTGGGGTCCGTGCAGCGGGGGTGGTCGTCGAAGGTGGCCCCGGCGAGGACGGACACGTACTCCATCAGGCAGGCACCCAGCTCCGGCACCGCGTGGGACCCCGCCCGCAGCCGGGGCAGCCCGTCGGGGACGGCGGGACGGTCGGTCGTCTTCATGGTCCACCACCCGGTGAGGTCGACGGACGGCGACGGTGCGCGCCCAGTGTCGCGCGCCTCGCCGCCGTTGTGGGCGTGCCGGCACGCGGAGCCTGCTCCGACGCGCCGGCCCGCACGTCGCCCGGACCGGATGAGTCCGGCCCCGCCCGTGGCGGTCCCGGCGTCAGGCCACCGGGGGCAGGTCGGTGACCTCGACGGTGAGCTCGCCGCCGCCCTCGTGCCGCGCGGTCAGCCGGCCGGCCCGGCGCAGCATCCCCAGGGAGGCGCGGTTGTACGCGGCCACGGTCGTGCGCAGCCGGACGACGTCGCGAGGCCGGCGGGCGAGCACGGCGTCCAGCAGTGCCCGGCCCACCCCGCGGCCCTGCCAGGCGTCGAGCACGGTGACCGCGACGTCGGCGGTCCCCGGCTCACCGGGCCAGCGCACCAGGCGCGCCACGCCGACCGGGCGGGCGCCGCCCTCCGCCGGGAACGCCGTGAGGACGACGGCGACGTGGTCGACGCCGTCCACGCCGTCGACCAGGAGCTCCAGGAGGGAGTCGGACAGCTCGGGGAGGTCGGTGAGGAAGCGGGCGCGGCGCGACTCGGGCGAGAGCTCGGCGTAGCCGGCCCGCAGGGCCTCGGCATCGGTGTCCAGCAGCGGCCAGACCAGGGCCGGCGTGCCGTCGGCGAGGACGGCCTCCGACAGCGGGCCAGCCGCGCCGGGCGCCCGCTCGGTGGTCGCGCTCGGGGTGCTCATGCCAGGGACAACGCCCGGCGGGCGCGCACGCGTCCGGGATGTGCGCGGGAGCACGTCGTTGCCACGGGGCGCCGCGGCCCTCACCCTCGCTGCATGACGCGCACGGGGACCTCCACCGGCACCGTGGTCCGCTGGGACGAGCAGGCGCGCGGCGCCGTCATCGAGGTGCCCGGCCTGCCCGGCGACTGCTGGGCCGACGCCGCCGCCGTCGAGCCGGCCGGGGAGTCGCTGCGCGCCGGGCAGGTGGTCAGCGTCGACTGGGCCGAGGAGCCGGCGCACGGGCGGCCGTTCCGCGCGGTGCGCGTCCGGCGGCGGGAGGACCTGCAGGCCACCCCCGGCGCCTGAGCCCGGACCCGGCGCGCGACCGGCCCCGGGAGCACGACGGGCGCCGGACCGACGTCAGGAGGAGAGCGTGGAGCAGCGGACCGGAGCACGCCCACCCCTCGGGACGGCGACGGGCGCCGCGGTCCTCGTCCTCCTCGCGACCGCGTGCAGCACGGGGCAGGACGCGGAGACCGCGCAGGAGACGCCGGACACCCCGGGCGTCGACGGCTCGGTCGGGCAGGTCGCCCTGGACGACGTCTACCTCGACGCCGACGCGACGATCGCGCAGGGCGACTCGGTCGCCCTGCGCGGCGCGCTGACCAACGACGCGGACACCGACGACCGGCTGGTCTCGGTGAGCACGCCCTCGGCCGGGTCGGTCGCGCTGCTCGACGAGCAGGGCGGCAGCAGCCCCGACGGCATCGACCTGCCCGCCGACGGCTCGGTCGACGCGACGCAGGGCCAGGTGCGGATGCAGCTCGACGACGTGACCACCGACATCACCACCACGGACACGGTGCCGGTCACGTTCGCCTTCCGGAACGCCGGGCAGGTGCAGCTCGACGTGCCCGTCGGGTCCGCGGGGCAAGTAGGCCCGCGGGGGCGGCTGCCGTACGCCAGCGCCGCGGACGTGCTCTGACACACTCGCCGGACCGTCTCCCGAGCACCAGGAGGACCCGTGCGCGCCGCGCAGATCACCAGCCTCGACGGCCCCTCGGCCATCTCCGTCGCCGACGTCCCCGAGCCCGACGCGGACGGCAAGGTCGTGATCGACGTCCACGTCGCCGGCGTGACCTTCCCCGAGGTGCTGCTCAGCCGCGGCGAGTACCAGCTCAAGCCCCAGCCGCCGTTCGTGCCCGGCAGCGAGGTGGCCGGCGTCGTGCGCAGCGCGCCGGAGGGGAGCGGGCTCACCGCCGGCCGGCGGGTGGCCGCCTTCCCCGGCTTCGGCGGCTTCGCCGAGGTGGCCGCGGCCGACCCGGGCTTCGTCTTCCCGCTGCCCGACGCGGTCTCCTTCGAGCAGGGCGCCGCGCTGCCGATGAACTACCTGACCATGCACTTCGCGCTGCGCCGGCGTGGTCAGCTGCGCGAGGGCGAGACGGTGCTCGTGCACGGCGCCGCCGGCGGGCTCGGGACGGCGGGCGTCCAGCTCGCCAAGGCCTACGGCGCGCGGGTGCTCGCGGTGGTGTCCAGCGAGGCCAAGGGCGAGGTGGCCCGCGCCGCCGGGGCCGACGAGGTCGTGCTCGCCGACGGGTTCCGCGACCGGGTGAAGGAGCTCACCGGCGGCCGCGGCGTCGACCTCGTCGCCGACCCGGTCGGCGGCGACCGGTTCACCGACTCCCTGCGCAGCCTCGGCCGCGAGGGCCGGCTGCTGGTGCTCGGCTTCACCGGCGGCGAGATCCCCACCGTCAAGGTCAACCGGCTGCTGCTGAACAACGTGTCGGTCGTCGGCGTCGGCTGGGGCGCGTTCTGGGCGGGCGACCCCGGCTACGTGCAGGAGCAGTGGGCCGACCTGCTGCCGCTGCTCGAGCAGGGCCTCCTGCAGCCGGTGCTCGGCACGGTGCACGACCTCGCCGACGCCGCCGCCGCGGTCACCGAGCTCGACGAGCGCCGCGCCGCCGGCAAGGTCCTCCTGCGCGTGCGGGACTGACCCGGGCCGAAGGACCCCCTGCGCCCGGGCCGTCCGGGCGTGGGGGCGGCCGGACCGTCCCGCGAGGCTGGGACGGTCCGACCGCACCCCGCAGGAGGCAGCCATGACGGCGCTCCACCCCCCGTACACCGCCACCACCGACGTCCACGTCACCGGCCGCCGCGTCGTCGCCACGCTGATCGACGGCGTGGTCATCGGCGGCGCCTACACCCTGCTCGCCGCCGGCACCGACTCGATCGAGCAGGTGGGCCCCTGGGAGTGGGTGTCCGACGCCCCGCCGTGGGCCACCGCGCTGTACCTCCTCGTGGCCGCCGCCTACTTCGTCCTCATGGAGGGCGGGCTCGGGCAGACGCTGGGCAAGATGGCGACCGGTATCCGGGTCATCGACGAGCGGACCGGCGCCACGTCGCCGGGCTACGCCGCCGCGGCGATCCGCACCGTGCTCCGGCTGGTCGACGGCCTCCTCGGCTACCTGGTGGCCTTCGTCGTCGCCCTCTCCAACCCCCGTCGGCAGCGGCTCGGTGACATGGCCGCGCACACCCTCGTCGTCCGGACCTGACCGGGGCGGGGAGGACGCGGTGTCCGCCCGGACCCGGGCCGGGCGCCGTCCGGCCGACGCCGAGGCCGACGACTGGTCCCGGCGCCTGGCCGGGCTGGTGGGTGCGGCGCTGCTCGCGATCTCCGCGTCGGAGGCGGTGAACCTCGACCTGGTGCGGGAGCAGTACCCCAGCGTCAGCTACCTCGACGGATCGCTCGTGTTCGTCGCCGGCCTGTCCCTCGTGCGCGCGCACAACCGCTGGGTGGCCGGCTGGCCGGTCGTGCTCACGCTCACCGGGTGGTCGGCCCTGCTCGGCGGCCTGCTCCGGATGTTCGCGCCCCGTCCCGACCGGTCGGAGGCGGGTCCCGGCGCCCGCGCGGGCACGGCGGTCGCGTTCGGGGCCGGCGTCCTCCTCACGGTCGAGGCGTACGCGCTCCGGGCCGCCGGCTGACCGCTCCCGTCACCGGCGGGCACCCGGGTCTCCCGTCGGCGCCGGGTGGTGCCCGGAGCCGCGCCGCCGGCCGGTCCCACGTCGTGTACCAGGGCGGGCCGGACGGGCGCCGCCGGCCGAGCAGGAGCCCGGCCGGTGAGCCGAGGTCGACGGTCACGACGGCGTCGCCGGTGAGGAGGACGCCGTCGGCGGGACGCAGGTAGGCGACGGAGCCGGGGGTGTGGCCGGGGGCGGGACCACCCGCCAGCCAAGCAGGCCGGGCACCCCGGCCGCGGGGTCGAGAGGACGGGTGACCTCGCTGATGTCGCCGGCCGCGGTGATCCGCTCGCGCACCCGCCGGGGGAGCAGGCGCATCAGCGGCACGAGGACCCAGTGGTCGAGGGGCATGTCGTACGTGGGCAGGTACTCGCCCCGCGCCAGCGGCAGGTCGGCCGGGTGCACGTACACCGGCACCTGCCACGACCGCGCCAGCTCCCCGGCGGCGCCGGAGTGGTCGGGGTGGACGTGGGTGAGCAAGACGGCCGCCGGCCGGGTGCCCGGCCCGAACAGCGACCGCGCCGCGGCCTCGATGAGCCGGGCGCTGCCCGGCCACCCGGCGTCGACGAGCACCCAGGCCGGGCCGGAGCGGACCAGGAGGACGTTCGAGGCGAGAGGGCCCCGTCCCACGCCCAGCAGGTGGACGCCCGGGGCGACCTCCCGGACGCCCGGTGCGGCCCTCACGCTCCTCCCGCCGCCGCTCCGACCGCCACGAGGTCGGCCCGCGTGGTCCGCTCCGCGCGGGACCGCACCCCGCGCAGCATCTGCCGGGACATCACGAGGTCGGCGGGCACCACGGCGATCCGGTACGCCGCGGTGACCCACCACGGCCGCAGCCGCGCGCGGGTCCGGAACAGGAACCGGGTGCGCCCGTCCTCGAGCGGCTGCAGCACGAACGCCCAGGACCAGTCGATCGCGGCGCAGTGGCGCTCGGCCCACCCCGGCGGCAGGTGCTCGCGGGAGTGCAGCACCAGGTGCCGGGGCGGCTCGACGTCGGCGACGGTGAAGGCGCAGTGCGCCTCCGGCGGGCCGTCGAGGACCCGGTCGCCGACGGTGAGGTGCTGCCACGCGGGGACGAGCCGGTCGGCGCTGGGGCCGTTGCGCGGGAACAGCAGCCGGTCCACCCAGCGGGCGGTGTACCACTGTCCGCGGCCCCAGCCCATCTGCACCAGCCAGGGCCACACGCACTCCGGCGGCGCGTCGACGGTGGTCGCGTGCGTGGTCACGATCTGCGGATCGGGGCACAGGCCGTCCCCGGGCAGGAGCCGGCGGCGCTCGGCGCGATCGGTGCCGGAGGTGCGGCCCAGCCACTGCAGGGCCGCGTACCCGGCCACCCCCGCCGCGATCAGGTGGCGCGGGCGCGGGGCCCACCTCGAGGGGGTCACGGGCCCACCGTCGGCTCCTGCCGGTCTCCGGGTCAGGGGCGGACGTCCCGGGCCCGCTGGGCGGAGGTCGCGTGCCGCCCGGTCGGACCGACTCCGCCGTCTCGTCCGTCCGGGGTGAGGCAGGCCCCTGGCAGCGACGGAGACGGTGGCGCGTGCGGCCCGTCCGTGCGACTCCCGACCGGCGGAGGCAGCCATGGCCACGACGTCACCCGCATCCCCGTCGCCCCGGCCGGCCCGCCGCCGGGTGCGGCCGGGCCAGGTCCTCGCGCTGCTCATCGCGGTCGTGGCGGTCGCGTTCATCGTGCAGAACCGGGACCGGGTCACCGTCGACCTGTTCACCGTCGACGTCACGTCGCCGCTGTGGCTGATCCTGACGATCATGCTGCTGCTCGGGGTGCTCCTGGGGATGACCCTCCGCTCCCGGCGGTGACGAGCCGATGGCCTTCGACGTCGACCGGCTGCTGCGGCTGTGGACCGAGCCGCTGCCCGGCGGACCCGCCGCGGAGGAGGCGTTCCGCGCGGTCTACACCGACCCCGTCACGGTCAACGGCCGGCCGCTGACCGCCGCCGACCTGGTCACCCGTGCCCGGGCGGCGCAGCGCACCTTCGAGCGGGTGGAGCGGCAGGTCGTCGCCGTGGTCGAGGACGGCGACCGCGTCGTGATCGCCTTCCGGATGGGCGGCCGGCAGGTGGGCCCGCTGCAGACCGCGGCCGGCCCGCTCCCGCCCACCGGCCGGGACGTGCGGCTGCGGGTGGTCGACGTCCTCACCCTCGACGGCGGCCGCATCGCCGACATCTGGATGGTCGCCGACGAGCTCGGCGCGCTGGCCGCCGTCGACGCCGTCCGGCTGGTCGCGCCCGCCTGAGCCGGGCGGGCGGACCGTCGCCGCGGCCGCCCGCGGAACGGATCCGTCCGAGGGCCTGACATCGGGCACCCGGGTCGGTAGCGTCGCGGGCGTGACCGTGCCGCGGGGCCTGGACGGCCCGACCGGACTGCGGCCGGGCGACCACGCCTGCTGGTCCTTCGGCGGCCCCGCCGACCTCGCCGCCGCGGTCGTCCCCTTCCTCGAGGAGGGGCGCCGCCGCGACGAGCAGCTGGTGCTGGTCGGCCCCTCGCGGCCCACCCTGCTCGCCGCGGTGTCCGGCCTGCCCCACCGGGACGAGCTGCTCGCCGACGGCCGGCTCGACGTGCAGGTCACCGGCGACAGCTACACCTCCGCGGGCGGCCTGGCCCCGGCCGAGCAGGCGCAGCACTACCGCGCCGCGACGCAGGAGGCCCTCGCCGGCGGGCGCACCGGCCTGCGGGTGGCCGCCGACGTCACCGAGCTGATCCGCGGCGGGCGCTCCGGCCGCCGCCTGCTGCACGCCTACGAGCAGCTCGCCGACGAGGTCATGGGCGCGGTCCCGATGACCGCGCTGTGCCTGTACGACGCGTCGGTGGGCCTGGAGGCCCTCGGGCCGGTCGCCGTCCTCCACCCACTGCAGCACCTCGGCGATCGGCAGCCGCTGGCCCACCTCTCCGGCCGCGGACCCCGGCTGTCCCTGCACGGCGAGGTGGACCTCACCGAGGCCGCGCACGTGGCGACCGCCCTCGTCGACGTCGCCGGCGACACCCCCGGCGAGCTGGTCCTCGACCTCACCGACCTGGACTTCCTCGACGTCGCGGGCGCGCGGGCCCTGGCCGGCGCCGCGCAGGAGCTGTCCGCCCGCGGGATCGACCTGCAGCCGGTGGGGGCGCGCCGGAACGTGCGCCGCTGCCTGGAGCTGTTCGACCTCGCCCCGGAGCAGCCGTGACCTGGATGCGGCCGACCGGCGACTGGGACGGCACCGGGTTCGCCCACGAGGGGTTCGTGTTCTCCTCCGACGCCGAGCTGGTCGAGCGTGTGGTGCCCTTCGTCCTCGAGGGGTTCCGCCGCGACGAGCCGGTGCTCGTCGTCGCCGGCGAGCGCGTGCGCAGCCTGCTCGCCGGGCAGCTGGGGACCGACCTCGGCCGGCTGGCGGTCTTCGCCGCCGCCGAGACCTGGTGGCGCGGCGGCCACGGCACGCTGCAGGCCTACGACCGGGACCTGCGCGCCCTCCGCGCGGAGGCGCCGAGCTGGCGGCTGGCCGCCGAGCCGGTGTGGCTCGCCCGCGAGGACGGGCGGGAGTGGAGCCGCTTCGAGGCGGTGGCCAACCGCTGCTACGAGGCGATGCCGTACTACAGCCTCTGCCTGCACGACGCCCAGCGGCTGCCGGCCGACGTCCTCGCGGCCGTCGCCCGCACCCACCCACTCACCTGGGGTGGCGCCGCCCCCGCGCCCCAGCCGGCGTACGAGGACCCGGCCGACTTCCTCCGCACGGTCCAGCCGCCCTGGACCCGGCGCCCCGCGGGCGCGGCCGTCGTCCCGGTGACGTCGCCGGCGCAGGCCCGCCGCGCGCTCAGCCTGCTGCTGCCGGCCGGCCGCCGCGCGCGGCTGGGCGACGTCGTCCTGGCCGCCCACGAGGTGCTGGTCAACGCGCTGCGCGCCGCGCCCTTCGCGGAGCTCGCGACCTGGACCGACGGGGACGCGTTCGTCGTCGAGGTGTCCGACGGCGGGCCCGGCCTGACCGACGAGACGCTCGGCTACGTGCCCCCCGACCCCGCCGACGGCGCGCGGGGGATGTGGCTGGCCTGGAGCCTGGCCGACGACGCCGCCGTCCGCACCGGTCCGGCCGGCACCACCGTCCGGCTGTTCTTCCGCTCCTAGGACGGTCCCGGCCGGCCGCGCGGAGGGGGTCCCCGCCGCCCGGTCCGGGCCCTACGCTCGCTCCCACGCACGGGGCCGAGGGGGCGTGCCGTGGGCGGGAACGGGCCGGGGAACGGGCGGGGGAACGGGCGTCCGGTCGGGGTCGCGGTCGTCGGGTTCGGCTGGATGGGCACCGTGCACGCCCGCGCCCACACCCGGGTCGGGCACCACTTCGCCGGCCTGCCCGCCGTGCCGTGGCTGGTCGCCGTCGCCGACGACGTCCCCGGCCGGGCCGAGGCCGCCGCCGCCCGCTACGGCTTCGCCACGGCGACCGCGGACTGGCAGCAGGTGCTCGCCGACCCGCGGGTGGAGCTCGTGTCGGTCACGGCCCCGAACTGGCTGCACCGGGAGATCGGCGTCGCGGTCGCGGAGTCCGGCCGGCACCTGTGGATCGAGAAGCCGGTCGGCCTGGGCGCCGACGACGCCCGCGCGGTGGCCGGGGCGGCCGCGGCGGCCGGCGTGCAGGGCGTCGTGGGCTTCAGCTACCGCAACGTGCCCGCGGTCGCCCTGGCGCGGGAGGTGCTCGCCGCCGGGGAGATCGGCCGGGTGACCCACGCCCGCGTCGCCTTCCTCAGCGACTACGCCGCCGCGCCGGAGGGGGCGCTGACCTGGCGGTACGAGCGGGCGCGCGGCGGCAGCGGGGTCCTCGGCGACCTCGGCTCGCACGCCGTCGACCTGGTCCGCCACCTGCTCGGCGAGGAGGTCGTGTCCGTGCTCGCCGACACGGCGGTGTTCGTGCCGCAGCGGCCCCGCCCGGCCGGGCCGACGTCGGGACACGCCACGGCGGCCGGCGGCGTCCCGGGGCCGGTGGAGAACGACGACCACGTCGCCGCGCTGCTGCGGCTGTCCTCCGGCGCGCGGGTGACCCTGGAGGCCAGCCGGGTGGCGGCGGGGGAGCAGAACGCCTACGGCTTCGAGGTGCACGGCAGCGCCGGGCGCCTGGCCTGGGACTTCCGCCGGATGGGCGAGCTGCAGGTCAGCCGCGGCCCGCTCGCGCAGGACCAGCCCGTCGCCACCGTGCTGGTCGGTCCCGGGGCGGGGGAGTACGCGGCCTTCCAGCCCGGACCCGGCAACCCGATGGGCTTCGACGACCTCAAGGTGGTCGAGGCCCGCGACGCGCTGCTGGCGGCCGCCACCGGCGCGCCGCACGGCGCCACCCTCGACGACGCGGTGTGGGCGGCGGCCGTCCTCGACGCGATCGCCGGGTCCGCCGCCCGCGGGGCGCGGGTGGCGGTCCCCGGGGCCGCGGTCGGGGGCGGCCCCGTGCCCGCCGGCAGGGCCCAGGGGCCTTGACGCTCGGGGTGGCCCGTGTCACATTCCCCTTGTCACTATGTCCGGACATTAGGACGTCCCGCCGGGTGCGGGGATCCCAGCCGGACCGGCCGACGGCCGCCAGCAGGGTGGCCATCCCGACGAGGAGACGCCCATGAGGAGGACCCGACGGTCGCTGCGGCTGGCGGTGGCGGTGAGCGTGACGGTCGTCGTCGCGACGGCGTGCAGCAGCGAGGGTGGCGCGCAGAACGAGGGTGGCGGCGGTGCCGCCGAGGGCGAGAGCTACACCATCGCGATGGTCACCCACGAGGCGCCGGGCGACACGTTCTGGGACAAGATCCGCAACGGTGCCGAGGCGGCCGCGGCCAACCACAACATCACGCTGAACTACTCGAACAACCAGGACGCCGGCGAGCAGACGACGCTCATCCAGAACGCGATCGACCAGGGAGTGGACGGGCTGGCGACCACACTGCCCACCCCCGACGCCATCGGGCCCGAGGTGCAGCAGGCGGTCGACGCCGGCATCCCGGTCGTCGCCTTCAACGCCGGGATCAACGACTACACGAACTACGGCGTCGGCATGTACTTCGGCTCCGACGAGGACCTGGCCGGGCAGACCGTGGGCACCAAGATCTCCCAGGAGAACCCCGGCCACACCGTCTGCGTGATCCAGCAGCAGGGCCAGGTGCAACTCGAGGCACGCTGTGCCGGGGTGACGACCGCTTTCCCCGACACCGAGATCCTCTACGTCGATGGCGACGACCTGCCGTCCGTGCAGCAGACCATCGGCGCCAAGCTGCAGCAGGACCCCTCGATCGCGAACGTGGTGACCCTCGGCGCCGACATCGCCCTGGCCGCCCAGCAGGCGAAGGCCGACTCGGGCAGCCAGGCCTCCGTCGTCACCTTCGACCTGAACGCCGACGTGGCCGAGCAGATCGAGAGCGGCGGCATCCTGTTCTCGGTCGACCAGCAGCCCTACGTCCAGGGCTACATGGCCGTGACGGCGCTGTGGCTGAACCTGACCAACGGCAACGACATCGGCGGCGGGGGGCCGGTCCTGACCGGACCGTCCGTCGTCGACGAGACCAACATCGGCCCGATCGTCGAGTACGCCAACAACAACACCCGGTAGCCCGCTGGGGAGGAGTCGCGTGACCGGCTCCTCCCACCCCGCCCTCCCGAGTCTGGAGCACGCCATGAGCTCATCCGTGGCGGCGAAGCCGTCCACCGCACCCCCGGCCACCCCACCGGGCCGTGCCGAACGATCGATGGTGTCCCGCGTCCTCGCCCGTCCCGAGATCGGGGCGCTGGCCGCGGCGATCGTGATCTTCGCCTTCTTCTACGCCGTCGCCGCGCCTTTCCGGACCCTGCCGGCGCTGGCGACGGTCCTCTACGCCTCCTCGACCATCGGCATCGTCGCGGTCGGCGTGGCCCTGCTGATGATCGGCGGCGAGTTCGACCTGTCCGCCGGTGTCATGGTGGTGTCCGCTGCCCTGGCCTCCGCGATGATCTGCTACCAGTTCAGCCTGAACATGTGGGTCGGCGTCGTGGTGAGCCTGCTGATCGCCCTGGCGATCGGGTTCGTCAACGGCTGGCTGGTGGTGCGGACGGGGATCCCCAGCTTCCTCATCACGCTGTCGACCTTCTTCATCCTGCAGGGCCTCAACCTCGGCGTCACGAAGTTGGTCACCGGCACGGTCGCCACGCCCAACACCAGCAACATCGACGGCTTCGGCGCCGCCAAGGCGGTCTTCGCCAGCGACATCGACCTGGGCTTCATGACGCTCAAGGTCACCGTGCTGTGGTGGCTGGTGTTCGTGGCCGTGGGCACCTGGCTGCTGCTGCGCACCCGCACCGGGAACTGGATCACCGCGGCCGGGGGCAACCAGGCCAGCGCCCGCGCGGTCGGCGTCCCGGTGCGCAAGGTCAAGATCGGCCTGTTCATGGGCGTCTCGTTCCTGGCCTGGTTCCTCGGGATGCACCTGCTGTTCAACTTCAGCACCGTGCAGGCCGGCCTCGGCGTCGGCAACGAGTTCATCTACATCATCGCCGCCGTCGTCGGTGGCGCCCTGCTGACCGGTGGCTACGGCTCGGCCGTCGGCTCCGCGCTGGGCGCCTTCATCTTCGGCATGACCACCCAGGGCATCGTCTACGCCGGCTGGGACCCCAACTGGTTCCGCACCTTCCTGGGCGTGATGTTGCTGCTCGCGGTGCTCGTGAACCTCTACATCAAGAACTACGCCGCCCAGAGGAGATGACGACGTGACCGACACCATCGCCGAGCACGCCGCCCAGGACCTGGCCAAGGGCACGCCCCTGGTCGAGATGGAAGGCGTGGGCAAGTCCTACGGCGCCATCCGCGCCCTGGAGGGCATCAACCTGACGGTCAACGCCGGGGAGGTCGCCTGCGTCCTCGGGGACAACGGCGCCGGCAAGTCCACCCTCATCAAGATCATCTCGGGGCTGCACTCGCACACCGAGGGCACGCTGCGGGTCGACGGCCAGGAGCGGCGCTTCAGCTCGCCGCGGGAGTCGCTGGACGCCGGCATCGCCACCGTCTACCAGGACCTGGCGGTGGTCGGCCTCATGGAGGTCTGGCGCAACTTCTTCCTCGGCTCGGAGATCCGCAAGGGCAAGTACCCGATGGCGCCCCTGGACATCAAGGCCATGCGCGAGATCGCCGACACCGAGCTGCAGAAGATGGGCATCGTCGTCAAGGACATCAACCAGCCGATCGGCACGCTGTCCGGCGGTCAGCGCCAGTGCGTGGCCATCGCGCGGGCGGTGTACTTCGGCGCGCGGGTGCTGATCCTCGACGAGCCCACCGCGGCCCTGGGCGTCAAGCAGTCGGGTGTGGTGCTCAAGTACACCGCCGCGGCGCGCGACGCCGGTCTCGGGGTCGTCTTCATCACCCACAACCCGCACCACGCCTACCTGGTCGGGGACCACTTCGTCATCCTCAAGCTCGGCCGGCGGGTGCTGGACAAGAAGCGCTCGGAGGTCACCCTCGAGCAGCTGACCACCGAGATGGCCGGCGGTCAGGAGCTCGCCGAGCTCTCGCACGAGCTCAAGCGCTGACCCGGCGACGGCGCCGCCGTCCGCCCCCGGGCCGGACGGCGGCGCCGGTCATGCGTGAGGGCGCGTCGTCTCCCGTCGGCGTCGACGACGCGGTCACCACCATGCGGCTGATCGACGCCTGCTACGTGGCCGCCGGCCCTGCGACCCCGGCCCCGGCTGCGGCCCGAGCCGCCCACGGCCGGGGGCTGACCCGGCGCTACAGCTTCGCGGCGGCCGCCCGGAGGTTCTCCGCGGCGAGGGCGAGGCCCCCGAGGCGGTCGTGGGCGGCGTCCTCGTGCTCGATGTTGACCGCCATGTCGGGGTCGACCTCGGCCAGCGCCCGCAGGAACTCCGTCCACCAGCCGACGTCGTGGCCGACGCCGACGGCGACGAACCGCCACGCCGGGTCCTCGGGCCAGGCGGAGCACCGGTACCCGATGCCGGTCGGCACCGTGTCCGGGGCGTCGGCCGGCACGCGGGTGAAGGAGGTGTCGAGCACGCCGCGGACGTCGACCCCGGGGGTGATCTCCGCGTCCTTCGCCGCCGCGTGGAACACCAGCGGCCCGAGCCGCCGGATGCACGCGACGACGTCCATGCCCTGCCACATCAGGTGCGAGGGGTCCATCTCGGCGCCGACGTTCGTGGCGCCGGTGCGCTCCACGAGCCGCTCGAGGGTGACGGGGGAGAAGACCAGGTTGTGCGGGTGCATCTCGAGGGCCACCCGGACGTCGTGGGCGCGGGCGAGGGCGTCGATCTCCCGCCAGAACTCCTCGGCCACCCCCCACTGGTAGTCCAGGACGTCCAGGTAGACGTCGTCCCACGGGTTGACCACCCAGGACGGGTAGCGGGCGGCGGGGTCCGAGCCGGGGGTGCCCGACATGGTCACGACGTTCCGGACGCCCAGCAGTCCGGCCAGCTCGATGGTGCGGCGCAGGTCGTCGGCGTGCTCCGGGCCGACGCCGGGCAGCGGGTTGAGCGGGTTGCCGTTGCAGTTGAGCCCGGTCAGCTCCATCCCGCGCGAGGCGAACGTCCCCAGGTAGTCGCGCCGGGCCCGCTCCGAGGCGAGCAGCAGGTCGACGTGGCAGTGCGGGGAGGGGATGAAGCCTCCGGTGTTGACCTCGACGGAGGTCAGCCCGTCGGCCTGCAGCACGTCGAGGGCGTCGGACAGGGGGCGGTCGTGGAGGCAGGCGGTGTAGGCGCCGAGCTTGAGGGCCACGGGGGTCTCGCTTCCTGGTCGTCGCTTCCTGGTCGTCGCGTGCCGGTCGTCGCGTGCCGGTCGTCGCGCCCGGGTCGTCCGGTCACGGAGGAGGTCAGGCGGGAGGCGCCGGCACGGCGGGGGCGCCGGCCGCGGCCGGCGGAGCGGGGTCCGGCACGGCCACGTCGACGGGGGCGCCGCCGGCCCCCGAGGACCGGACGACGGCCGCGATGACCTCCATCGTGTGCAGCGCGTCGGCGAAGGACGCGTTGGCGGGCAACGGGTCGGGGGTCCCGGCCACCTGGTCGAGGAAGGCCCGGCACTGGTAGGTGAAGGCCTCCTGGTTGCCGATCCCGACGCCGGGGGCCTCCATCGGGTAGCCGCCGTGGAAGTACGGCGCCTGCGGCCCGACGACCACCTGGCGGGCCCCGCGGGTGCGGGCCTCCGGCTGGGCGTCGTCGACCAGGTACTCCGCGGGGCGGTGGGCGTCGAAGGCGACCCGCCCGGCGAGCCCGTGCACGTCGAACGCGAGCCCGTTCGGCAGCCCGAACGCGGTGCGGGACACGGAGAACGAGCCGCCGAGGCCGGACGCGAAGCGCGCGGTGAACACGGCGGTGTCCTCGTTCTCGACCTCCCCGACCTCGTCGCCGACCGGCGCCGTGCCGTGCCCGACGACCCTGCCCAGGGGGAGCGGGCGCCGCGGGACCTGGGTCGTCAGCGCGCCGCCGGACACCGCGGTGATCGGCCCGCAGAGGTGCTCGGCGGCGTCGATCAGGTGGGCCCCGACGTCACCCAGCGCCCCCGAGCCGGGTCCGCCGCGGAACCGCCAGCTCATCGGGCTGCGGGGGTCGCAGGCGTAGTCGCACCAGTAGCGGCCGCTGAACAGGGTCGGCTCCCCGAGCCCGCCGCCGCGGACGTGCTCGCGGATGGCCGCGATCGCGGGGGAGCGGCGGTAGGTGTAGCCGACCGCGGTGACCACGCCGGCGTCCGCCGCGAGGGCGGCCATGGCCCGCGCGTCCTCCATCGACCCGGCCAGCGGCTTCTCGCAGAGCACGTGCTTGCCGGCGGCGACCGCCGCCTCGGCGACGGGCCGGTGCAGCGCGTTGCCGAGGACGATGCTGACCGCGTCGATCGAGGGGTCCTCGACGACGTCCTCCCAGCGGTACACCGCCCGCTCGTAGCCGTAGCGGCGGGCCGCGTCGCGGGCCAGTTCCGCGTCGGCGTCGGCGATCGCGGCCAGCCGGACGGGCGGGAGGCCCTCCCCGAAGACGGTGCCCGCCTGGCGGTAGCCGGCCGCGTGGCTGCGGCCGGCCATCCCGGCACCGATCACCGCCACGGACAGCGGCCGCTGCGACATCGCTGGTCCCCTCTCGTGGGGTGGGCGGGGGCGGCGCGGGGGCGGAGCCGGGGAGGTGGCGCGCCGGCGCGGTGGGGACGGCACCACCCGCGGGTCGCTAAAGCGCTTCAATAGGGATGCCGATCACAACAGCGGAGCCGGGTCGTGTCAAGGGAGCGGGTGGTCGTCCTGAGCGTGGAGGAGCCGGTGCGCCGCCCGCGGCTGGCGGACGTCGCCGCCGAGGCGGGCGTGTCCCCGGCCACGGCGTCCCTGGTGCTGCGCGGCGCCCCGGGGCCCAGCGACGCGACCCGGGAGCGGGTGCTGGGAGCGGCCGCCCGGCTCGGGTACCGCCCCGACCGCGCCGCGAGCCTGCTGGCCCGGCGGCGCAGCCGGCTGATCGGCGTCCTGATGGACGTCCGCAGCACCTTCCACGCGCAGCTGGTCGAGGACCTGCACGAGGCCGCGGAGGAACACGGCTACGACCTGGTGCTCAGCACGGTCACCCGCACCCGCGACGAGGAGCGCGCGGTCGAGACGCTGCTCGACTCCCGGTGCGAGGCGCTGCTCCTGCTCGGCCCCGAGGCGCCCGCGGCCCGTCTCGGGGCGCTGGACCGGCAGCTGCCGGTGGTGGCCGTCGGGCGCCCGGTGCCCTCCGCCGGGGTGGACGTCGTCCGGGCCGCGGACGACGAGGGTGTCGCGCTGGCGGTCGACCACCTGGTCGCCCTCGGGCACCGGCGGATCGTCCACGTCGACGGCGGCCGGGGGGTCATCGCGTCGGCCCGCCGGCGTGGCTACCGCGAGGCCATGCGCCGGCACGGTCTCGACGGGCACCTGCGGGTGGTGGCCGGGGACCACGGCGAGGCGGCCGGGGCGCGGGCGGCGCGGACGCTGTTCGGGCCGGGGGAGCGCCCGACCGCCGTCGTCGCCTACAACGACGCCTCGGCGGTCGGCCTGCTCGACGCGCTGCTGCGCGCCGGCGTCGCCGTCCCGGGCGAGGTCTCGGTCGTGGGGTACGACGACAGCCCGCTGTCCCGGCTGGCGCACGTCGACCTGACCACCGTCAGCCAGGAGTCGCGCGAGCTGGTCCGGCACGCGGTCGCGGCGGTGGTGGAGCGGCTCGACGGCGGACGCACGGAGCACCGCGAGGTCGTCGTCCCCCCGCGGCTGGTGGTCCGGGGAACGACCGCGGCGCCGCCGGTTTGACCTGACAAACCATTGACAGTGGCCCGGGTCACCCCTGACGCTTGAAGCGCTTCAAGCCTCGTTGCTCCCGACCGCGGAGACCGCCATGGCCCAGACCGCCACAGCCCCCGCCGCCACCCTCGACTACGACCCCTTCCAGCCGGACTTCTACACGTCCGACCCCTTCGGCCTGTACCGCCGGATGCGCGACGAGGCGCCGGTGTGGCACAGCGAGCGCTGGGGCTGGTACGTCCTGACCCGCTTCGCGGACGTGCGCGCCGCGGCCCTGGACGCCGACACGTTCCGCAGCTTCGAGGGCATGGACATCGACGACAGCCGCCTCGAGCAGGTGCCGCCGGGATCGATCGGCAGCATGGACAACCCCCGCCACGACCAGGTCCGCTCGGTGGTGCAGCCCTACTTCCTGCCGCGCCGGATCGCCGCGCTCGAGGACGGCATCCGCGCGGTGGTGCGCGAGCTGGTGGGCACCTGGCGGGGCCGCGGCAGCGGCGGCCGGGGCACGGTCGACATCGCCCAGGAGCTGGCCTGGCCGATGCCCTTCGACGTGTTCTTCCACCTCATGGGGCTGCCGGGCCGGCACGACCCCGACCCGCTGGAGCAGGCGCGGCGCGAGCAGCTCGAGCACTGGACGCACGAGCTCAAGGACCGCGTGCCCGGCACCCCGCACCTGACCCCGGTCGCGCGGGCGGCCACCGCCGGCGTCCAGCAGTTCTTCATCGACCTGCTCGACGACCGCCGCCGGGCCGCCCGCGACGACCTGGTCACGCGGTTCGTCCAGGCCGAGGTCGACGGCGTGCCGTTCGTGCCGGAGCGGGTGACGACGGAGTCCGAGGTCAGCGGTCTGATGATGATCCTGTTCCTCGGCGGCGTGGAGTCCACCGCCGGGCTGACCGGGACGCTGTTCACGCTGCTCGCCGAGAACCCGGACCAGCGCGCGCTGCTGCAGGCCGACCCCTCGCTGATCCCGGCCGCGGTCGAGGAGGCGCTGCGGCTGATCACCCCGTTGCAGCTCACCGCCCGCACCACCTCGCGCGAGGTGACGCTGCACGGCGTCACGATCCCGGCCGGCGGCCGCGTGGTCCTGGTGACCGGCGCGGCCAACCGCGACGAGCGACAGTTCCCCGACCCCGACACCTTCGACGTCACCCGGCCCCGCGGCCGCCACCTCGGCTTCGGCGAGGGCGTGCACGGCTGCCTGGGCGCCCCGCTGGCCCGGCTCGAGGCGCGGATCGCGCTGGAGGAGGCGCTGCCGGTGCTCGGCGAGTACACCCTCGCCGGCGCGCCCACCTTCTACCCGAGCTCGCCGAACATGTACGTCTGGAAGAACCTGCCGATCGGCTTCGGCGGGGGCGCCCGGCGCCGCCCGCACGTGGAGGAGGTCCGGCACCGGACCACCAGCGTCACCCTCGCCACCACCGAGTTCGAGGCGCCGGCGCGGGTGGCGGTCAAGCGCGAGGTCGCCGACGGCGTGGTGGAGCTGGTGCTGCGCGCGGCCGACGGCTCGCCGTTGCCGGCCTGGGAGCCGGGCGCGCACGTCGACCTGGTCCTCGACGGGGCGCCCACCCGGCAGTACTCGCTGTGCGGCGACCCGGCCGACCACTCCGCCTACCGGCTCGGCGTGCTGCGCGACCCCGACGGGCGCGGCAGTTCCCGGTACGTGCACGACACCCTCCGCGAGGGCGACCGGGTGCGGGTCCGCGGCCCGCGCAACAACTTCCCGCTCGCGCCCTCGCCGCGGTACCTGTTCGTCGCCGGCGGGATCGGCATCACGCCGGTCCTGCCGATGATCCGCGCGGCCGAGGCGGCCGGCGCCGACTGGCGGCTGGTCTACGGCGGCCGGCGCCGCGCCTCGATGGCCTTCCTCGACGAGCTGGCCCCCCACGGCGACCGGGTCTCGGTCCGCCCGCAGGACGAGACCGGCCTGCTCGACCTCGACGAGGTCCTCGGCACCCCGCAGCCGGACACCCTGGTCTACTGCTGCGGCCCCGAGCCGCTGCTCGCGGCGGTCGAGCGCACGGTCGCCGGGTGGCCCGCGCGCTCCCTGCGCGTGGAGCGCTTCGCCCCGCGGCCGCAGACCGGCCCGGTCAGCGACGAGCCGTTCGAGGTGGTCCTGCAGCGCAGCGAGCTGACCCTGCCCGTGCCGGCCGACCGCTCGATCCTGTCGGTGGTGGAGGCGGCCGGGGTCGGGGTGCTGTCCTCCTGCGCGGAGGGCACCTGCGGCACCTGCGAGACGGCGGTGCTCGCCGGCACCCCCGACCACCGCGACTCGGTGCTCGGCGACGACGAGCGGCAGGCCGGCGACTGCATGATGATCTGCGTCTCCCGCGCCGCGGGCCCGCGTCTGGTGCTGGACCTGTGAC
Source organism: Geodermatophilus sp. SYSU D01045 (assembly GCF_054050295.1). NCBI lineage: Bacteria > Bacillati > Actinomycetota > Actinomycetes > Geodermatophilales > Geodermatophilaceae > Geodermatophilus > Geodermatophilus sp. SYSU D01045. Next base: position 44,973 of record NZ_JBJGZB010000009.1, on the reverse strand, counting down.
CGCCGGCCCGCTGGGCGTCGCCCTCCTCGGCTCGGGGCGGATGGGCGCCTTCCACGCGCAGACCCTGGCCCGGCGGCTGCCGTCCGCGCGGCTGGTGGCGGTGGCCGACCCCGCGCAGGGCGCCGCCGAGTACCTGACGGGGGTGCTCGGCGCCGGCCGGGCCTACACCGACGCCGCGCAGGTGTGGGACGACCCGGAGGTCGACGCCGTCGTCGTCGCCGCGCCGGCCCGCGCGCACGCCGACCTGGTGGCCGCCGCCGCGGCCGCCGGCCGGCACGTGTTCTGCGAGAAGCCGATGGCGGTGACGCTGCCCGACGCCGACCGCGCCATCGACGCCGCCCGCGCCGCCGGCGTGGTGCTGCAGGTGGGCTTCAACCGCCGCTTCGCCCCGGACTGGGCCGCCGCCCGCGCGCTGCTGGACGACGGCACGCTCGGCACGCCGCGGCTGCTGCGCTCGCTCACCCGCGACCCGGGCGGCTTCGTCCCGGCGCGGGTGAAGCCGGACACCGTCTTCCTCGAGACGCTGATCCACGACTTCGACACGCTGCGGTTCCTGCACCCGGGCGCGCAGGCGGTGGAGGTGCACGCCGTCGCCGACGCGCTGGTCGAGCCCGCCTGGCGCGACCGGGGGCTGCTGGACACCGCGGTCGTCGTCGTCCGCTTCGACGACGGCGCGATCGGCGTCGCCGAGGCCTGCTTCGAGGCCGCCTACGGCTACGACGTCCGCGGCGAGGTGCTCGGCTCCGGCGGCATGGTCACGATGGGCGACGGCCGCCGCACCGGCGCGGTGTTCTCCGGCCCCGGCGGCCGGGTGGCCGAGACCGTCCGCAGCGACCAGGAGCTGTTCGCCGACGCCTACACCGCCGAGCTCGCGGCCTTCGTCGACGCCGTCCGCGGCGGGACGCCGCCCCCGGTCACCGGGGAGGACGCCCGCGCGGCGCTGGCGATCGCGCTGGCCGCGGCCGAGTCGGTCCGCGCGGGCCGGCCGGTGCGGACCGACGAGGTGGAGAAGTGAGCCGGTACCGGCTGGCCGCCTCGGCGGAGATGCTGTTCCTCGACCTGCCGTTCGCCGAGCGGGTGCGGCGGATCGCCGCCGCCGGGCTCGAGGTCGAGATCTGGGACTGGACGGGCAAGGACCTCGACGCGCTGGCCGCCACCGGCGCGACGTTCTCCTCGATGACCGGCTACGTCACCGGCACCCTCGCCGACGACGACGGCGCGGCCGAGCTGCTGCGCACCGCCGAGCGGTCGCTGGCGGCCGCCGAGCGGCTGGACTGCCCGCGGCTGAACGTGCACGGCACCGGGCTGGACGCCCGCGGGCTGCCCGTCGTCCCCGCCGCCGTCGTGACCCCGGCGATGTGGCTGACCGCCGCCCGCACCCTGACCCGGCTGGCGGAGCTCGGCGAGCGGGCCGGGCGGGTGTTCACGCTGGAGAACCTCAACACCGCCGTGGACCACCCGGGCACGCCGTTCGCCCGGGCCGCGGACACGATCGCGCTGGTCGAGGCGGTGGACAGCCCGCACCTGCGGCTCAACCTGGACCTGTACCACGCGCAGATCGGCGAGGGGAACCTCATCGCGCTCGTGGAGCGGGCGCTGCCGCTGGTCGGCGAGGTGCAGGTGGCCGACGTCCCGGGGCGGTGCGAGCCGGGTACGGGGGAGATCCGCCACGAGGCGGTCGCGGCGGCGCTGGCCCGGCTGGGCTACGACGGCGTCGTCGCGCTGGAGGGCTGGGCGTCCGGCGACCCGGAGGAGGCGCTCGCGGCGTTCTGCACCGCCTACGGCTGACGTCTGCTTGTCCGGACATCCTGTTGTCCGGCTGCCCCGATGAGGGGAGGACAGGAGGATCCCGGCCGGCGGGGTGCGATCATCGGGGGGCGGGAGGCGGGTGCTCCGAACCGACCCGCGGTGCTCGCTCCCCGGGAGGCAGACGTGCTCACCTTCGACATCGACCGCTCGAGCCCGACGCCGCTGTACTTCCAGCTGGCGCAGGCCATCGAGGGGGCGATCACCGGCGGCTCGCTGCCCCCGGGCTCGCGGCTGGAGAACGAGCTGCTGCTCGCCCAGCGGTACGGGCTGTCCCGGCCGACGGTCCGGCGCGCGGTGCAGGAGCTGGTCGACAAGGGACTGCTGGTCCGCAAGCGCGGCGTGGGCACCCAGGTGATCCAGCCGCACGTCCGCCGGTCGGTGGAGCTGACCAGCCTCTACGACGACCTGTCCCGCGCCGGTGAGGAGCCGACGACCGAGGTGCTGTCGCTGGAGCGGCGCCCCGCGCCGGCCGACGTCGCCGGGGAGCTCGACCTCGCGCCGGGGGAGGAGATCGTGGTGGTCCGCCGGCTGCGGCGCTCGCACGGCGAGCCGCTGGCGCTGATGACCAACCACCTGCCCGGCCGGTTCCACCCGTCGGCGGAGGACCTCGTCGAGCGTGGGCTGTACCAGTACCTGCGGGCGCAGGGGGTGCACCTGCGGGTCGCCCACCAGCGGATCGGCGCCCGCCTGGCCCGGGCCGACGAGGCCCGGCTGCTGCAGGAGCCGCCGCGCGCGGCGCTGCTCACGATGGAGCGGACGGCGTTCGACGACAAGGGCGGCGCGGTGGAGCTCGGCCGGCACGTCTACCGCGCGTCCCGCTACGACTTCGAGACGACGCTCGTCGGCCGCTGACCCTCCGGCGGGTGCGTCCGGTCACGGTGCCGACACTCACAGGCCCGGAGTGCCACCGGCGTGCCGCGGGCGAGGACGATGGAGTCGGTACAGCGATCGCAGATGCAGCACGGAGAACCGTCATGACCCGCACCGCTCCCCGCCTCCTCGCCCCGTTCAGCCGCGGCTCGGTGTGGCAGCGGTCACGCCGCGCCCTCGAGCGCGAGCTGGCCGACTACGCCACCACCGCCGACCGCGACGACCTCGCCGCCCTGCTCGAGGGCCGCGGCTCCGAGCGCGGCCTCGCCGCCGAGATCCTCGGCCGCCAGGCGCACCGGGCGCTGTTCGCCCGCGCCTGACCGGGTCCGGCGGCACCTAGGGCAGCCGCCGGAAGTCCCGGCCGTCCCACTGCCAGCGGACCGTCATCCGCCCGGACGGGCCGCCGGCGTGGGTGTCGCCCGGCTCGTACACCCGCATGACCGCGACGACGCGGCCGTCCTCCACCGCGAGCCCGTCCGGGTCGTACACGGGCGGGAGGACGTCGGCCCGCGGCAGCGTGCGCGGGCTCGGCAGCGTGGCGAGCCGGTCGCCGTCGGCGTCGAGGACCTGGACCTCCTCGACGATCCCGTTCGACGGCTGCGGGGAGCACCGCAGCAGGACGACGGCGTCCGGCCGGCCGTCGCGGTCGACGTCCCCGGTCGTCTCGGCGGCGAGGGAGACCTCGAACCAGTCGTAGGGGCCGGTCTCGGCGGGCACGCGCGCCGACCCGTCCCGCAGGGTCACCGCGAACCCCTCGGGCACGACGCCGTCGCAGGTCACGGTGTAGGTGGCGTCCCGCCGGTCGGGGGCGCTCGCCGGCGCGGCGGCCGCCGGTGCGGGGGACCCGTCCGGGTCGCCGGCGCAGCCGGCCACCAGCAGGCACGCCCCCACGCCGGACGCGGTCAGCCGGCGGATCGCCGCTGCGGTCATCGGGCCTCACCTCGGCCGGGGCGGGGGAGACGGGGGAGCGCCCCTCCGGGACCGAGCGTCCCACCGTCCGGGGTCCTCAGGCGAAGGGGTTGTCGCCGGCCTCGATGTCGGCCGCGAACTCCCGCAGCGCCGCCCGGTCGGGTGTGCCGCCGGCCTCCCGCACCGCCGCCTCCAGCGCGGCGCACACCTCGTCCGCCGGCCGGCCCGACATCCGGTCGCCGATCGCGGCCAGCGCGGGCGCGACCCGCTCGCTGGGCAGCCGCTCCCGCCGCGGGTCCGGCGGGCGCAGCAGCCGCAGCAGCTCGTCCTGCAGCCCGCTCCGGGTCCGACGTCCCACCGGCTCCCTCCCTCCGACGGCCCGGCCAGTCGACACCCCGCCGGGCGGCCGGGCAACCCCCGCGGCGCTACCGTCCGGGTGGGGGAGGGAGCGCCGGTGCACGAGGTCACCGAGGACGTCTTCTGCGTGCCGGGCACCGCGGTGAACCGGGTGCTGGTCCGCGACGGCCGCGACCTGACCCTGGTCGACGCCGGGTACCCGGGCGACGCCGCGAGCCTCGCCGACGCGGTCCGCGCCCTCGGCTCCCGCCCGGAGGACGTGCGCGCCGTCCTCGTCACGCACGCCCACGTCGACCACGTCGGCGGGCTGTCCGCCCTCGCGGCGGGCACCCCCGTGCTCGTGCACCCGGACGAGCTGCCGAACACCCGCGGGGAGCGCCGCGAGCAGGCCACGCCGCTCGACGTCGCCGTCCGGGCCTGGCGGCCGCGGGTCGCCCGGTGGGCGCTGTCGATCGTGCGGGCCGGGGCCACCGCGCACCCCGTCGTCGCCGCGGCGCGGCCGTTCCCCGGCGACGCCTCGGACGGCGGCCCGGACGGCGGCCCGCTGGACCTCCCGGGCGGGCCGGTCCCCGTGCCCACCCCCGGCCACACCTCCGGGCACACCGCCTACCTGTTCCCCCGGCACGGGATGGTGGCGACCGGCGACGCGCTCGTCACCGGCCACCCGACGTCGCGGGTGCGCGGGCCGCAGCTGCTGCCGGGGTTCTTCGCCGCCTCCCCGGACCGCGCCCGCGACGCCCTCGGTGCCCTCGCCGCGCTGCCGGCCGACCTGCTCGTCCCCGGCCACGGCGACCCGTGGCGCGGCGACCTGTCCGCCGCGGTGGCCCGCGCCCGCCGGTAGCGGGGGCCACCGTCCGCGATGAGTTCCGGCCGGGGCGCGGGTCCTCCCTGGGAAGCGTCGGTGACGAGATCCCCCGGAGGACGCCATGACGACCACCCCGGACCGCCCGGCTCCCGCGCCGGCCGGCCGTCCGCCCGTCGTCGACCGGGCCACCTGGCAGGCCGCGCGGGACGAGCTCCTGGTGCGCGAGAAGGCGCACACCCGTGAGGGCGACGCCATCGCCGCGGCCCGCCGCCGGCTGCCGATGGTGGAGGTCGACGGCACGGCCGAGGTCGTCGGACCCGACGGCCCGGTCCGGTTCCCGGAGCTGTTCCAGGGCCGCGACGAGCTCCTCGTCTACCACTCCATGTGGTACGACGGCGCGCCGCACCAGGGGCAGTGCGAGGGCTGCACCTTCAACCTCTGGCACCTGCGAGACGCCGTCTACCTGAACGCCCGCGGTGTCTCGTTCGCCGTCCTGACCTCGGGGGCCTGGGACGAGGTGGCGCCCTTCGTCGGGTTCATGGGCTACACCCAGCCCTGGTACTCGGTGCGGGGGGTGGAGGAGCGGATCGCCACGGAGGAGGGGCACCTGTCCTGCTACCTGCGCGACGGCGACCGCGTGTTCCTCACCTACTCCACGACCGGCCGGGGCAACGAGCCCGCCGACGGGACCCTCGGCCTGCTCGACATGACGCCCTACGGCCGCCGCGAGGCGTGGGAGGACGTCCCCGACGGCTGGCCGCAGGCCCCGCAGGTCGGCTCACCGGTCGGCGGGCACGGCGCGCCGATCTGCTGGTACTGGCGCTCGGACGCCGACGGGAACGCCGCCTGGGGGCCCACCAGCCGCCCCGTGCCGCAGTGGACCCGCCCTGGCGCGACCCCCGTGGACACCCTCGGCCGGCAGACCCACCACCACTGACCCGGGGCTCAGGCGTTCTGCGGGAACCCCAGGTTGAGCCCGCCGTGGCTGGGGTCCAGCCAGCGGGAGGTGACCACCTTGCCGCGGGTGAAGAAGTGCACGCCCTCGGCGCCGTGGGCGTGGGCGTCGCCGAACAGGCTGTTCTTCCACCCGCCGAAGGAGTAGTAGGCCATCGGCACCGGGATCGGCACGTTGATGCCGATCATCCCGACCTCCACCTCGTGCTGGAACCGCCGGGCGGCGCCGCCGTCGTTGGTGAAGATCGCGGTGCCGTTGCCGTACTCGTTGCGGTTGATCAGCTCGACGGCGTGCTCGTAGCTGTCCACCCGCAGCACCGACAGCACCGGCCCGAAGATCTCGTCGGTGTAGACGCTCATGTGCGGCTCGACGTGGTCGACCAGCGTCGGGCCGAGCCAGAAGCCGTCCTCCCCGCCGTCGGGCTGCACCCGGCGGCCGTCGACGACGACCTTCGCGCCCTCCTGCTCGCCGGCCTCCACGTAGGACTCGACCCGGTCGCGGTGCTTCCTGCTGATCAGCGGGCCCATGTCGCAGCCCTTGCGGCCGTCGCCGGTGCGCAGCGTCCGCGTCCGCTCGGCGATCCGGGCGACCAGGTCGTCGCCGATCCCGCCGACGGCGAGGACGGCGCTGATCGCCATGCACCGCTCGCCGGCCGAGCCGAAGCCGGAGTTCACGGCCTGGTCGGCGGCGAGGTCGAGGTCGGCGTCGGGCAGCACGACCATGTGGTTCTTGGCGCCGCCGAGGGCCTGCACGCGCTTGCCGTGCCGGGTGCCGGTCTCGTAGACGTACCGGGCGATCGCGGTGGACCCGACGAAGGACACCGCCTTGATCCCCGGGTGCTCGAGCAGCCCGTCGACGGCGACCTTGTCGCCCTGCAGCACGTTGAACACGCCGTCGGGCAGCCCGGCCTCCTTCCACAGCTCGGCCATCCAGACCGCCGCGGAGGGGTCCTGCTCGCTGGGCTTGAGGACGACGGTGTTGCCGGTGGCGATCGCGATGGGGAAGAACCACATCGGGACCATCGCCGGGAAGTTGAACGGGCTGATGACCGCCACCGGGCCCAGCGGCTGGCGGACGGAGTGCACGTCGACGTCGGTCGAGGCGTTCTCGGTGAACCCGCCGCGGACCAGCGAGGGCACGCCGCAGGCGTACTCGACGACCTCCTGGCCGCGGGAGACCTCGCCGAGGGCGTCGTCGAGCACCTTGCCGTGCTCGGCGGTGATGATCGCGGCCAGCTCGGGCTTGCGGGCGTTGAGCAGCTCGCGGAAGCGGAAGAGCACCGCGGTGCGCTTGGCCAGGGAGGTGTCCCGCCAGCGCGGGAAGGCGGCCGCGGCGGCGGCGACGGCCGCCTCGACCTCCTCCGCGGAGGCCAGGGCGACCTCGCCGGTCACCTCGCCGGTGGCGGAGTCGGTCACCTCGCCGGTGCGGCCGCTGGTGCCGTCGCGCCGCGCGCCGTCGATCCAGTGCGGGATGTGCGTGGGCATGGTCGGTGCTCCTCAGGTGAGGGTGCTGTCGGGGAAGTGCTTGGTGACCAGCTCGCGGATGGCGGCGAGCATCCGCGTGCCGGACTCGCGGGCCTGGTCGTCCCAGCCGAAGACGCAGGTGGTGAGGACGCCGTCGAAACCGATCCCGGCGAGCGCGGCGAAGGCCGCGTCGAAGTCGACGTCGCCGCGGCCGATCTCCATGTGCTGGTGGACGCGGGTGGTGTTGCCGGGCGGGTTGGTGATGTAGCGCAGCCCGTCGGAGGCGCGGTGGTCCATCGAGTCGGCGACGTGCACGTGGGTGAGCAGGTCGCCGGCGTGCCCGATGATCCCGGCGGCGTCGTCGCCCTGGTGGAAGGTGTGCGGCGTGCAGTAGAGGAACGACACGCACGGCGAGTCGATGCCGCGGACCATGTCGACCGCGGGGTGGCCGAGCTCGATGAAGTCGTCGGGGTGCGGCTCGAGGGCCAGCCGGACGCCCTCCCGCTCGAACACCGGCAGCAGCTCCTCCATCGACCGCCAGAACATCGCCTCGGCGAGCTCCGGCGCCTCGGGCCGGCCGTTGAACTCGGAGTTCACCGTGTCCACGCCGAGCTCGACGGTGATCTCGACGGCCCGCTTCCAGTAGCGCACCGCCGCCTGCCGCTCCTCCTCGCCGGGTCCGGACCAGCGCATGACCGGCAGCACCGAGGTGACGCCGACGCCGGCGTCGGCCAGGCGCGACCGGAACGCCCGCACCGTGGCCAGGTCGACGCGCGGGTGCTTGAAGAACGGGACGAAGTCCTCGCGCGGGGACAGCTCGATCCACTCGTAGCCCATCGAGGCCACGACGTCGGGCAGCTCGAGCAGCGGCGTGGTCCGCAGCATCTGCGGGTCCAGGGCGATCCTCACCGTGCCGCCTCCCGGGCCGCCAGCCGGACCTCGGTGCGCCGCCCGGACCGCAGCGCCTGCACGCCGGCCGCGCACACCGCCTGGGCGGCGTAGCCGTCCCACGCGCCGGGGCCGTCGACGTCGCCGCGGCGGGCGGCGTCCACCCACCGCTGCAGCTCGATGTCGTAGGCCCGGCCGAACCGCTGCCGGAAGTCCGGCGCCACGCCGGTCGACCGGGCCGCCCCCGCCGCCCCGCCGGACTGCCGGACCAGGCCGAGGTCCAGGCCGATCATCGCGCTGCCGTCCTCGCCGACCACCTCGGTGCGCACCTCGTAGCCGACGCCGGTGCTGACGAAGACCTCGACGTCGACCAGCCGGCCACCGGTCGTCTCCAGCAACACCAGCAGCGGGTCGGACTGGCCCGCCACCGCGTGCCGGGTGGGCCGCGGCCGCAGCACGGTGACCGCGGCGATCTCCTCGGCGAGCAGGAAACGGGCGACGTCGACCTCGTGCACCACCGAGTCGTTGACCATCATCTCGCTGGTGAAGTGCGGCGGGACGGCCGCGTTGCGGTGCGCACAGTGCACGACCAGCGGCTCGCCGAGCGCCCCCGAGCGGAGCAGCGCCTCGAGCTCGGCGTACTCGGGGTCGAAGCGGCGCATGAAGCCGACCTGCACCAGCCGCCGGCCGGTGCGGGCGGTGTAGGCGTCCTCGGCCCGGACGACGGCCAGCGAGCTCTCGGCGTCCATGGTGAGCGGCTTCTCGCACAGCACCGGCTTGCCGCGCTCGATGCAGGCGAGCACCTGCTCCTCGTGGAACTGGCCGGGCGTGGCGACCAGCACGGCGTCGACGTCGTCGTCGGCGATCGCGTCCAGCGGGTCGCCGACCACCCGGCAGCCGGGCACGGTGCCGGCCACCTGCTCGGCCTTGTCGGCGAACGCGTCGCTGACGGCGGCGACCGTGGCGCCGGAGATGCGGCTGTGCAGGCGGGCGACGTGGTCGGCGCCCATCATCCCGACGCCGAGGACGGCGACCCGCAGGTCGCGCGCCGGGACGTCGGCGAGCTCCGGGAGGGCTCCGGCGCGGGTCTCGGCGGTGGTCACGCCCGGGCCTCCGATCGGGCGGCGGGGGCCCTCGGGGTGCCGATCTCCAGCGACGGCAGCCGGCACCCGGCGATGTGCCGGTGGGTGCGCCGGGCGATGGGGAACGGCTGGTCCGGCGGGCAGGGGTACATGTCCTGCTCGACGATGGCGAAGACGTCGAGCCCGTGCCGCTCGATCGCCTCGAACAGCGGCGGGTAGGCGGGCACGCCGTGGGGTGGCTCCACGAACGTGCTCATCTTGACCGCCTCGGGCCAGACGACGTCCTTCGCGAGCACCTCGTCGACCACCGCCGGGTCGACCTGCTTGAGGTGCAGGTAGCCGATCCGCTCGGGGTACTTCTCGATCAGCTCCAGGTTGTCGCCGCGGTAGTAGCTGACGTGCCCGGTGTCCAGGCACAGCGGGACGAGCCCCGGGTCGGTGTCGGCGAGGAACCGCTCGATGTCGCGCTGCCAGCCGACGTGGCTCTCGGCGTGCGGGTGGTAGGCGATGGTGAGCCCGTACTCCTCGCGGATCGCGCGGGCCAGCCGGTCCACACCGCTGGTCTTCGCCCGCCACTGCTCGGCGGTGAGCTCGCGGGACTCGACGTCGGCGCCCGTCTTCTGGTCGCGGAAGGTGTCGGGGATGACCACCACGTGGGTGCCGCCCGTGGCCTGCGTCAGCGCGGCGACGTCCTTCACCTGGCTCCACACCGCCTCCCAGGAGCCGGGGCGGTGGAGGTGCTCGAACACGGTGCCGGCCGACACCTCCAGGCCGCGCGCGGCGAGCTCGTCGGACAGCCGCGCCGGGTCGGTGGGCAGGTAGCCGTAGGGGCCCAGCTCGATCCACTCGTAGCCGCAGGCGCTGACCTCGTCGAGGAACCGCTGCCAGGGCACCTGGTCGGGGTCGTCGGGGAACCAGACGCCCCAGGAGTCGGGGGCCGACCCCACCCGGATCCGCGCGCGGCCGTGCTGCTGTGTCATCGGCTGCTGTGTCATCGGGTCTCCTCCGTCTCGGGATCAGGGCTGGGCGGGGACGAGGTGGGACTGCTGGCGCGCCTTCCAGCCCTCGTAGACGGCGCGGGCGCTGCGGGTGCTCTCGAGGGTGGAGACCTCGCTGACCGGGACGTCCCACCAGGACTCGCTGGAGGGCGCGTCGACCAGCGGGTCGGTCTCCACGTGCACGACGGTGGTGCGGTCGCTCGCCTTGGCCTTGCGGAGGGCGGCCTCGAGGCTCGGGCCGTCCTGGGCGGAGAGGACGTCGACGCCGAGGCTGGCGGCGTTGGCCGCCAGGTCGACCGGCAGCACCCCGCCGTCGAGCCGGCCGGAGGCGGTCCGGTAGCGGTACCGGGTGCCGAACCGCTGGGAGCCCAGCTGCTCCGACAGCGCACCGATCGAGGCGAAGCCGTGGTTCTGCACCAGGACGACGACGATCTTGACGCCCTCCTGCACGGCGGTGACCAGCTCGGTCGGCATCATCAGGTAGGAGCCGTCGCCGACCATGACGAAGACGTCGCGGTCGGGGCTGGCCATCCGGACGCCGATGCCGCCGGGGATCTCGTAGCCCATGCACGAGTAGCCGTACTCGACGTGGTAGCCCTTGCGGTCGCGGACCCGCCACATCTTGTGCAGGTCACCGGGCATGGAGCCCGCGGCGCAGACGACGACGTCCCGCGGCGCCGACACCTCGTTGACCACGCCGATGACCTCGTTCTGGGTGAGCCGGCCCCCGCTGCCCGACGTCGCCGGGTGGTAGGCGGCCTCGACGGTCGCCTCCCACGCCGCGGCGAGCTCGGCGGTGCGGGCCCGGTAGGCGTCGTCGACCGACCAGCCGGCCAGCGCCGCGCCCAGCGCGGTGATCGCCTCCCGGGCGTCGGCCTGCACCGTGACGCCGGCGTGCTTGGCGGCGTCCATCGCGGCGACGTTGACGTTGACGAAGCGCACGCCGGGGTCGGCGAAGGCGGTGCGGGAGGCGGTGGTGAAGTCCTGGTACCGGGTGCCGATGCCGATGACGACGTCGGCCTCGCGGGCCAGCGCGTTGGCCGCGGTGGTGCCGGTGGACCCGATGGCGCCCACCGACTGCGGGTGGTCGAAGGGCAGCGCGCCCTTGCCGGCCTGGGTCTGCGCGACGGGGATGCCGGTGGCCGTGGCGAACGCGTCCAGCGCCTCGGTGGCGTGCGAGTAGACGACGCCCCCGCCGGCGACGACCAGCGGCCGGCGGGCGGAGCGGACGACCTCGGCGGCGCGCTCGAGCGCGGCGCGCTCGGGCACCGGCCGGCCCACGTGCCAGGTGCGCGGGGCGAACAGCTCCACCGGCCAGTCGAAGGCCTCGGCCTGCACGTCCTGCGGGAAGCAGAGGGTGACCGCGCCGGTCTCGGCCGGGTCGGTGAGCACCCGCATGGCGCCGAGCAGCGCGCCGGGCAGCTGCTCGGGCCGCCAGATGCGGTCGAAGTACCGCGACACCGGGCGGAACGCGTCGTTGACCGTGACGTCGCCGCTGTCGGGGCGCTCGAGCTCCTGCAGCAGCGGGCCGGCGGCGCGGGTGGCGAACGTGTCGGCCGGCAGCAGCAGCACCGGCAGCCGGTTGATCGTCGCCAGCGCGGCGCCGGTGAGCATGTTGGTGGAGCCCGGTCCCACGCTGGGGGAGACCGCCCAGGTCTGCAGCCGGTCCTTCGCCCGGGCGTAGGCGACCGCGGTGTGCACCATCGCCTGCTCGTTGCGGCCGAGCACGTAGGGCAGCGCCCCCGGCGAGTCGACCTCGGCCTGCAGCAGCGCCTGGCCGAGGCCGGCGACGTTGCCGTGGCCGAAGATGCCCAGGCAGCCGGCGAACAGCCGCTGCCGCTGCCCGTCGCGTTCGGTGGACTGCTGGGCCAGGAACCGGACCACCGCCTGGGCGACGGTCAGCCGCGCGGTCCCGGTCCGGGGCGGCGGGGGAGTCGGCGCGCTCACGGGAGGGTCGCTCCGTTCTGGTCGGGGGCGTGCAGGGGGAGGCGGGGGTCGACGTCCTCGCCGGCCCACGTGCCGCGGACCCAGGTGTGCGCCGGGTCGTCGACGATGCGCCAGGCCCGCTCGGGGCCGGGGCCGGCCATGACGTTGAGGTAGTAGAGGTCGTGCCCGGGCGCGGCGATGGACGGTCCGTGCCAGCCGTGCGGGACCAGGACGACGTCGCGGTCGCGGACCTCGGCGAGCACGTCGATCGGCCGCTCGGCGGTGCCGTACACGCGGTGGTAGGCCAGGCCGGGCTGCCCGAGAGGGCCGGGGGCGACCTCGAAGTAGTAGACCTCCTCGAGCTCGCTCTCCTCGGCGGAGGTCTCGTCGTGCTTGTGCGGCGGGTAGCTCGACCAGTTGCCGCCGGGGGTGAGCACCTCGCAGGCGATGAGCGAGTCGGCCTCGAAGACCCCGGCGGTGGCGAAGTTGTGCACCTGCCGGCTGCACCGGCCGGCGCCGCGCAGCTCGACCGGCACCCCGGCGGCGGGCCCGTACCGGACCGGCAGCCGACGGCGCGCCCGGGCGCTGCACAGCGCGAACCGGCCGCCGTTGCGGCTGGACAGCTCGGCGGTGGACCCGAGCGGCAGGTAGGCGAAGTCCGTCGGCCCGGCGAAGACGCAGCTGCGGCCGGTGAGGGTGAGCACCTCCCCGTCGCAGGCGACGGTGACCCCGCCCTCGAGCGGGACGACGACGACCTCGTCCGGACCGGTGTCGAGGACGTGCCGGCCGCCGGTGGGCAGCTCGAGCACGCGGAGCCCGGAGTGGCCCCAGCCGGCCGACTCGGGGGTGACCTCGAGGGCGTAGGGCCCGGTGGCGGCCGTCCCGGCGGGCAGGTGCAGGGAGCGGGTGTCGGGGGCGGTGCGCGGAGCGGGGGACGTGGCGGTCACGGCGGGCCCGTCCTCAGTGGACCAGCGAGACGGCGGTGTCGACCGCGGCCTCGACGTCGTCGTCGGGTGGGTAGAGGAGCGTCCGGCCGACGACCAGCCCCCGCACCGGGGGCAGCGCGAGCGCGTCGCGCCACTGGGCGTAGGTCTCCTCGGGCCGGCGGGCGGGGTCGCCGCCGAGCAGCAGGGTCGGCAGCGTCGTCGCGTCCGCCACCCGCTCCATGTCCGCGACCACCGGCAGCTTCAGCCAGGTGTAGGCGGAGGTGGCGCCCAGGCCCTGGGCGACGTGCACGCTCTTGATCACCGCGTCGGGGGACAGGTCGTTGACGACCCGACCGTCGACCCGCCGGGACAGGAACGGCTCGAGCATCGCCACCAGCCCGGCGCGCGCCAGGGCGGTGACCGCGCGGCCGGCCGCCTCCATCGACACGACCGTGGCGGGGTCGTCGAGGTCGAAGCGGTTGAGCATCTTGGCCGCGTCGAACCGGGCGTCGACGACGCCCTGCACGTCGTAGCCGGTCATCCGGTCGTCCATCTCGAACACGGAGCCGGCCAGGCCGCCGCGGTTCATCGACGCGACGACGACCTTGTCCTCGAGCGCGCCGAGCAGCAGCAGGTCCTCGGCGACGTCGGCGGTGGCCAGCAGCCCGTCGACGCCGGGCCGGGCGAGTGCGGTGCGCAGCCGGTCGAGCATCTCCGTGCGGCTGTGCATGGCCGCGGGCCGGCCCTGGGCCGCGAGCGCCCCGCGGGCGGGGTGGTCGGCGGCGACGAGCATCAGCCGCCCGTCGTCGGGGAGGAACGCGGGCCGGCGGCGGCGGGTGGCCAGGGCGCGGCCGATCGCCTCCGGGGTGCGGCTGCGCAGCTCGGTGACCTCGGCGTAGCTGCTGCACAGGGGCGCGGCGGTCCCGACGCCGGGGAGGTCGAGGGCGGTGTCAGACACGGGTGTCCTCCAGTCGGGGGGTGGTCGCGCGGTGCGCGGCGACGTGGACGGCGACCTCGGCCGCCGTCGGCATCGCGGTCGAGCACTCCAGCCGCGAGGCGACGATCGCCCCGGCCGCGTTGGCATTGCGCAGCAGCTCCTCCAGCGGCAGGCCGGTGAGCAGGCCGTGGACCAGGGAGCCGCCGAAGGCGTCCCCCGCGCCGAGGCCGTTGACGACGTCGACCGGGGTGGGCGGCACCTCGACCCGCTCGGTGCGCGTCTTGCCGAGCACCCCGCGCGGACCCTGCTTGACGACCGCCAGCTCCACGCCGGCGTCCAGCAGCGCGTCGGCGGCCCGGTCGGGGTCGGTCTCGCCGACGGCGACCTCGCACTCCTCGCGGTTGCCCACGGCCACGGTCACGGAGGGGAGCGCGGCGCGGACCTGCGCCGCGGCCTCCTCCCGGGAGGACCAGAACGCCGGCCGGTAGTCGAGGTCGAGGACGGTGTGCCGGCGGCGGTCCCGGGCCGCCCAGGCGGCGTGGTGGGCCGAGCGGCTGGGCTCCTCGGACAGGCCGGTGACCGTCGCCCAGAACAGCCGGGCGCCGCGGATCGCGTCGAGGTCCAGGTCCCCGGGCCGGATCTGCAGGTCCGGCGCGGTCGGGCGGCGGTAGAAGTACAGCGGGAAGTCGTCGGGCGGGAAGACCTCGCAGAAGGTGACCGGCGTCGGGTGGTCGGGGTCGACGACGACGAACCGGTCGTCCACGCCCAGGTCGCGCAGCGCCCGGCGGACGAAGCGGCCGAACGGGTCGTCGCCCACGCCGGTGACCAGGGCGGGGGAGTGCCCGAGGCGGGCCGCGGCGACCGCGACGTTGGCGGCGCTCCCGCCCAGGTACTTGCCGAAGGTCTCGACGTCCTCGAGGCCCACCCCGGTCTGCAGGGGGTAGACGTCGACGCCGCTGCGGCCGATGACCACCACGTCCGGGGCCGCTCCGTCGGAGGTGTCGTCCACGGTCCCGCTCCGTCCTGTGCGTCGTGCCCGGGATGGGAGCTGACTGTGCTCCGGCGCACGGCGCGGCGTCAAGACTTTGTCAGGACATAGGGACAACTTGTCGTGTCGACGTCACGGAACCGCGCCGCCGCGGCTCAGCGGGCGTCGAACAGCACCACCTCGGCGGGCGTGACGGGGAACGGGTTGGCCCACTCCGAGGCGGTGCCGGTGATCGGCTGCGCGTCGGTGACCACGTGGTACGGCGTCCCCGGGTAGACGGCGAGCACGCGGGCGGGGTCGGTGAGCTCCTCGGTGTGCTCGAGCAGCTCGCCGCGGCGCAGCAGCCGCGTCGTCCGCCGACCGCGCAGCTCGCGGCCCACCTCGGCCACCCACCGGGCGCCGTCCTGGTCGAAGGCGACCGAGCGCACCCGCGCCCCCGGCGGCGCGGGCTCGCAGCCGGCGAACTCGGCGAGGGCCTCGTACAGCCGCTCGGCCTGCTCGTCGTCGGTCGCACGGGGGAGGAAGAAGGTCGTCACCGGCCGATCCTGACCCGGGCCACCGACACTCCGGGATGCGGACCGTGCACCGGGCGTGCACCCTGGGTGGGCACACGCTCCGCCGCGGCCGAGTAGAGGGGGACTCCTCCGCCGGGCACCGGGCCAGGTTCCGAGCACCGCTCCCTGGCCCGGCTCCGGGGAGGCCGGTCGTGCACCACCGGATGCCGGGCCCTCAGGTGGTGCGGCTCACCGACGCCTTCAGCACCCCGCCGCACACCACCGTGGCCACCCCGGCGACGACGACGGTCAGCAGCCCGACCCGCAGGCTGGTCGCGTCGGCGAGCGCGCCGACCAGCGGCGGGGACACCAGGAAGCCGATCCGCAGCAGCCAGTTGACCAGCGTCAGCCCCACGCCGTGCCGCAGCCCGGGCAGGTCGTCGGCCGCGGCGTAGACGGCGGGCACCAGGGTGGCGACGCCGAGCCCGGCCAGCGCGAACCCGGCCAGCGTCGTCGTCGGCGACGGCACCGCCAGCGCCAGGCCCGTGCCCGCGGCCACCATCGCGCCGCCGACGCGGGCCACCCGGCGCTGCCCGAACCGGTCGACGACGCGGTCGCCGGTCAGCCGGCCGACGGTCATCGCCAGCGACAGCGCGACGAAGCCCAGCCCCGCGGCCGCCGCGCCCGTCCCGACCTCGGTGCGCAGCCACAGCGCGCTCCAGGAGGAGCCCGCGTCCTCGACGAACGCCCCGCACGCGGCGAGCACGCCCAGTGCGGTCAGCGGCAGCGCCACCGCCCGCAGCGTGCCCCGCCCGCCGGCGGGCACGGTCTCGTCGGGCGCCTCCTCCCGGTCCGGGCCGGGCAGCATCGACCGGTGCGCCACCAGCGCGACGACGGCGAAGACGGCCGCGACCACGCCCAGGTGCACCCCCAGCGGGACGCGCAGGCCCGCCGCGGCGGAGCCCAGCAGCCCGCCCGCCACCGCGCCGATGCTCCAGAGGCCGTGGAAGGAGTTCAGGATCGACCGGTCGTAGGCCCGCTGCACCCGCAGGCCGTGCGCGTTCTGCGCGACGTCGACGACCGCGTCCAGCGCGCCGGCGACGAACAGCGCCCCGGCGAACAGCCACCACGACGGCGCGACGGCGGCGCCCCACACGGCGGCGGCCAGCGCCACCAGCCCCCAGGAGGCCACCCGCGCCGAGCCGAACCGGCGCATGAGCGCGGCCGAGGCCAGCGCGGACACCAGCGCCCCGAGCGGTAGGGCCGCCAGCGCCGCGCCGAGCTCGGCGTTGGAGACGCCCAGCCGGTCCTTGACCTCCGGCAGCCGCGGCACGAGGTCGGCGTAGAGCACCGCGTTGACGAAGAAGCAGGCGGCGACGGCGGCGCGGGCGGCGCGCAGCCGGGGCGGGGCGGTGACCGGGAGGGTGTCCGACACGGGCGTCCTGTCAGGGAGTCGAGGGCGGGAGGGGGTCAGGCGGCGAAGCGGAGGATGGCGGCGCGGATCTGGGCGCGGTCCATGGGGTCGGTCGACAGGGCGCTGTGCAGCACCAGCCCCTCGACCAGGGCGTCGAGCTCCCGGGCGGTGACCGGGTCGAAGTGGCGCTCGAGGCTCGCCCGGCTGCGCTGCATCCAGTCCTGGGTGACCGTGCGCAGCGCCGGCCGGCGGGCGGCGGCGACGTAGAGCTCGACGGCCAGCACCAGGTCCCGGCCGGAGCCCAGGAGGTCGCCGGTGAGGTGCCCGACGAGCGCGTCCAGGGCCGCGGCCCGGTCGGGCGCGGCGCGCATCCGGGCGTCGAACCGGGCGGCCACCTCCTCGACGTGCCGGGTGAACGCCGCGGCGTGCAGCTCGTCCAGGCTCGCGAAGTGGTAGGTCATCGACCCCAGGGGCACGTCGGCGGCGCGGGCGATGGCCCGGTGCGTGGCGCCCGCGACGCCGGCGTCGGCGATGACGTCCAGCGCCGTGGCCACCAGCCGGTCCCGGCGGCCGGGGTCGTGCCGCCGCGGCCGCCGGGCCGGGGCGGTCACCCGCGGTCCAGCTCGCGGACCACCCGGGCCGGGTTGCCGACGGCGACCACGCCGGCCGGCAGGTCGCGGGTCACGACCGACCCGGCGCCGACGACGGTGTCCGCGCCGATGGTGACGCCGGGCAGCACGACCACCCCGCCGCCGAGCCACACGTTGTCGCCGACGGTGATCGGCCGCGCGGCCTCCCACTTGTCCCGCCGCGGCCCGGGCTCGACCGGGTGGGTGGGGGTGAGCAGCTGGACGTTCGGGCCGATCTGCACGTCGTCGCCGATGGTGATGGCCGCGACGTCCAGGGCGACCAGCCCGACGTTCGCGAAGCAGCGGGCGCCGATGCGGATCCGGCTGCCGTAGTCGACGTACAGCGGCGGGCGGATCTCGGTGTCCTCGCCGAGCGAGCCGAGCAGCCGCCCGAGCAGCTCCCGGCGCAGCGGGCCCTGGCGGGCCGAGGTCGCGTTGTAGGCGGCCACCAGGTCCAGGGCGGCGGCGCTCTCCTCGGCGATCTCGGGGTCGTCGGCGACGTAGAGGTCACCGGCGAGCATCCGCTCGCGCATGGTCCGGGCGTCGTCCGGGGCGGGCGGCGAGGTCATGCGGACGAGCGTACACATCCATGCGGACGCCCGTACGCATCGATCGGGGCGGCGCGCCGATGAGTCCGGCCCGCCGCGGCGGTCTCCCCTCCGACACCACCGCTCCCGGGAGGCCCGAGATGACCAGCACCGCCCCCGCGCTCGAGACCCGCACCCTCGAGGTGCCCGGCGCCGTCCTCACCCACGACGTCCGCCCCGGCCCCGCCGACGCGCCCGTGCTGCTGCTGGTCGGTTCGCCGATGGGCGCGGCCGGCTTCGGCACGCTGGCCGGGTACTTCGCCGACCGCACGGTGGTCACCTACGACCCGCGCGGCGTCGAGCGCAGCCGCCGCACCGACGGCGCCGCCACGAGCACGCCCGAGGAGCACGGCGACGACCTGGCCCGGGTGCTCGCCGCGGTCGGCGGCGGCCCGGTCGACGTCTTCGCCAGCAGCGGCGGCGCGGTGAACGCGCTGACCCTCGTCGCCCGCCACCCCGGGCTGGTGCGCACGCTGGTCGCGCACGAGCCGCCGTCGGTCCGGTACGTCCCCGACGCCGCGGAGGCCTCGGCCGCCACCCGCGCCGTCGGCGAGGCCTACCAGCGGTCCGGCTTCGGCGCCGGGATGGCGGCCTTCATCCGGCTGGTCGCCCACCGCGGCCCGGTGACGCCCGAGCTCGCGGGCCCCGGGCCCGACCCGGCGCAGTTCGGCCTGCCGGCCGACGACGACGGCTCGCGCGACGACGTCCTGCTCGGGCAGAACCTGATCTCGTGCACCCACCACGAGCACGACACCGAGGCGCTGCGGGCCGCGCCCACCCGGGTCGTCGTCGCCGTCGGCGCCGAGTCCGAGGGTGAGCTCGCGCACCGCGGCGGCGTGGGGGTGGCCGCGGCGCTGGGGACCGCGCCGGTCGTCTTCCCCAGCGGGCACGCGGGCTTCCTCGGCGGCGAGTACGGCCAGACCGGGGAGCCCGCGGCCTTCGCGGCCCGGCTGCGCGAGGTGCTCGACGGGGCGGCCTGAGGCCCTTGTCCCCCTCCGGCGGCAGCGGCAGGCTGGACCGGCCAGGACGGGCAGCGCAGAGGGCACGCCACCGCCGGGAGGTCGCCGTGGAAGCACGCGTGGGGGACAGGATCGTCGTCCGCTCGACCCACCAGGGGGAGCCGGACCGGACCGGGCGGGTGCTCGAGGTCCGCGGGCAGGGCGGGGCGCCGCCGTACGTCGTCCAGTGGGACGCCGACGGGCACACCGGCGTCTTCTACCCGGCGGGCACCTGCGCCGTCGTCCCCGAGCCGGCCGAGGCGTAGGGCGGGGCCGTCCCCTCGGGGGACGGCCCCTCGACGACAGCGAGCGGGGAGGCGCCCTCGTGGCGTTGCCGGTCGACCGTTATCCACAACTCGCGCCCGCGACCGGCCGGCGGGTGGTGCGGGACAGGCCCCGAGGACGCCGGGCCCCCGCCGCGGGGTGCTGCGGCGGGGACCGGAGGCGGTGCAGGTCAGGCCTGCGGGGTCTCCGGCGCGCCGGCGTCCGGGGTGCCGCCGGGCCCGTCGGCCAGCAGGAGGTACAGCGCCCGGCGGGCCTCGGCGAGGACGCCGGCCGCGGCGGTGAGCTGGGCCTCGGTGCCGGTGCGCGCCACCTGGCGGACCGCGCCGTGGAGCTGGTCGAGCAGGCCGCGCAGGTCGGCGGCGGGTGCACCTTCCGGGCCGCCCGCGAAGGGGTCGTTCCCGGTGCCGCGCAGCTGCTCGACGGCGCTGCGGCCGGCGTCGGTGAGCGTGGCGAGCTTGCGGCCGGCGTCGGCGGTCACCGTGACCAGGCCCTCGTCCTCGAGCTGGCTGAGGGTCGGGTAGATGGCGCCGGGGCTGGGTGTCCAGCGGCCGCCGCTGCGCTCGGCGATCGCCTGCATGAGCTGGTAGCCGTGCATCGGCTGCTCGGCGAGCAGCAGCAGGACGGCGGCGCGGACGTCGCCGCGCGGGGCCCTCCCGCGGCCGCCGCGGCGCCGCCACCCGGCCGCCGGGTCGCCACCGGGACCGGGGCCCGGGCCGAAGCCCGGACCGAAGCCGGGACCAAAGCCGGGACCGAAGCCGGGACCGATGCCCGGACCGGACCGGGGCCCGCCCGGGCCGCCGAAGCCGAAGCCGACGGGGCCCCCGCCGCCAGGCCCGGCCGGGCCGGACCGGTGTGGCCGGTGGCCGTGCGGGTGGTGGCCCCGGCCGTGCCCGCGGCCACCGGGCCGCCATCCCTCGAAGCGTGGATCGGGTGTCATGACTGCCTCCTGACGTATCGGATGACAGTAACGATATATCGCGATACGACGTCCGTCTAGTGTCCGAGGGAGTCGGCGGCGAGCGCCTGCACGGCCGCCTCGCCGAGCGCGTCGACCTCGGCGGCCAGCACGCGCAGGGGGACGGGCTCCCCGGAGCGGAGCCGGTCGGCGAGCCGGCGGGCCACCTGCGTGATCCGCCCGGCCGGATCGACCCCGGGCTCGGCGGGGACCGGCGGGACCATCGACCAGGGCTGGTCGATCTCCGCGCTCAGGGCCGGCAGCCGGCGCAGCAGCGCCGCGCTCTCGGCGGCCAGCCGCCACCACGTCCCCGGACGCAGCTCCACGGGCCCGGACCCGCCGGCGGCCGCCCAGCGCAGCAGGCGCACCACCTCGCCCCACACCACGTCCGAGACGACGTCCCCGACCGGCCCGCCGCCGGGGGAGCGCCGGGCCACCACGAGGGCGCGGGTCGCCGAGGGGTCGAAGAGCCAGGGCGCGGTGTCGCGGTCCATGACGGCACGCTGCCCGGGCACCCTCCGGAGGGGCTGGACCCCGCCTGTGAGCTCCCTGAGGGGCTCAGCCGAGCGCGGCGAGCACCGCCCCGGCGGCGGAGTCGAGGGCGGCGCGGGCGCGCCCCCACGACGTCGCGGCGGGGAAGTCGCCGAGCAGTACCACGACGGTGCCCGAGGGCAGCACGCCGGCCGAGTGCAGCTGCCGCCGGCCGTCGATGCAGCAGATCCAGCCCTGCTTGACCGCCACCCCGCTGCCGCCCGCGAGCAGGCCGAAGGTCTGGGAGAACCCGTCGGCCGCCGTCGGTGCGGTGTTCCGCATCCAGCCGAGCAGCGTGGCGGCCGGCTCCTCGCCGAGCGTGCCGGCCAGGCCGACGAGCAGGACGGCGACGTCGGCCGCGCTCAGTGTCGCCTCGCCCCACTGGCCGGCGACCCGCGGCGGCGCGGTGGCGGTCAGGCCGGCGTCGGCGGCGGTGGCGGTGACCAGGGCGGCGCCGTCGTAGCGGTCCCACAGGGTGCTCATCGCGCCGTCGTCGGAGGACACGATCGCCCGCTCCATCAGCGCGAGGTCGCCGTCGGAGAGGTCGACCGCGCCGGCGGCGTCCAGCGCCAGCAGCCGGCCGACGACGTGCAGCTTGACCAGCGACGCCGACAGGAGGACGTCCCCGGCGGCCGGACCGGTGACCAGCGGCCGGCCGAGCGCGTCGAGCACCGCCACCGCGACCGTGCCGTCCGCGGCCGCCGCGGCCGCGTCGACGGCGGCCAGCACCCCGGCCTCGTCGACGGCGACCGGCGGCGGCGGCACGGGGACGGCGGCCTCCCCGGCGGCGTCCAGGCCGCGGATCTCGCCGGGACTGCCCGGCTCCGGCGCCACCGCGGCCCGCAGCGTGGCCGGCGCCTCCGCACCCTCCCCGCCGTCCCGGACCCAGAGGACCACCGCCAGGACGCCCGCGGCGGTCACCACCAGCACCGACGCGAGGACGAGCGTCAGCGCGCCGAGGACCAGCCGCGCGAGCAGACCCCGGCGCGGGCGCCCGGTCGGCGGGCGGACGGCGTGCACGGGCACAGCCTGGACCCGATCGGCGACGAACGGGTGACGTCCGTGTGTCGTCCTCCCAGGTCAGCCGGGGACGGCGGTGCCGGACAGGCGGGCGCGGACCACCTCGACCAGGCCGGCCAGGCCCGGCGGCGGGCTGTCGGCCCACCAGGCCAGCCGGACCTCGACCGGCGGTGCGTCCCGCAGCAGCCGGTAGGCGACGCCGGGCCGCGGGTGGTGCCGCGCGGTGGCCTCGGTGGTGCGGTGGCCTCGGTGGTCACGCCCGCGGCCTGGCCGGCGGCGATGGCGGTGAGCCACTCGTGCACCCCGCGGGTGTCCCGGATCTCCGCGGGCCCGTGCCCGGGCGCCCACAGCCGCGCCGTCGTCGTGCCGGTGGCGCCGTCGGAGGCCATGACTCGGAGGTCAGGACCCGGCCGGCCAGGTCGGCCAGCCGCAGGGTGCGGCGGCGGACCAGCGGGTCGTCGGCGGCCAGCGCGGCGTAGCGCCGCTCGGACCCCACCGGCGCCGTCCGCAGCCGCGGGTCGGCCGGCGTCCGGCGCAGCACGGCCACGTCGGCCAGCCCCTCGGCCAGCCCGGCGGTGGGGGTGTTCGAGTGCACGAACACCAGCGACGCGCCGGGTGCGGTCCGGGCCCACTGGCGCTGCACCGCGGCGGTGTGCCGGCCCAGCGCCGCCCACGCGTAGCCGACGCGCAGCTCCCCGCGGCCCCGCTCGGCGGCGCGCCGCAGGGCGGCCACCTCCTCGACGACCCGCCGGGCGTGCGCGACCACCCGCGCGCCTCGCCACCCTGCTGGTCAGCTCGGCGAGCAACCAGACCGGCGCCGCCCTCGGGGCGCAGGCGTTCCCGGCCGTCGGCCCCGCCGGGGTGGTCGCGGTGCGGCAGTGGGTGGCCGCTGCCGTGCTGCTGCCGCTCGCCCGCCCGGCCGTGCACCGCCTGACCTGGCCGCAGTGGTGGCCGGTGCTGCTGCTGGCCGCCGTCTTCGGCGGGATGAACCTCGCGCTGTACTCGGCGATCGAGCGGATCGGCCTGGGCCTCGCGGTGACCCTGGAGTTCCTCGGGCCCCTGGCCGTCGCCCTGGCCGGGTCCCGGTCGCGGCGGGACCTGCTGGTCGCCCTCGCCGCGGCCGGCGGGGTGTGGCTGCTCGTGCTGCCCGGCGGCTCCAGCGACTGGGCGGGGATCGGCCTCGGGCTGGCCGCCGCGGGCTGCTGGGCGTCCTACACCCTGCTCAACCGGGTCGCCGGCGCCCGGCTGCCGGGGCTGCAGGCCCCCGCGCTCGCGACCGCCCTGTGCGCGCTGGCCGTCACCCCGGTCGTCGTCGTGCTGGTCGTGCAGGAGCGGCTCACCGGCGCGCCGCTGGGCGTGCGCCGTCGCGGCCGGGGTGCTCGCCTCGGCCGTGCCCTACGCCGCCGACGTGGTCGCGCTGCGCTGGGTCCCGCCGCGCGCGTTCGGCGTCCTGTGCAGCGCGCACCCTGGCGTGGGCCGCCCTCGCCGGCGCGGTGCTGCTCAGGCAGGTGCTCGCGCTGCACGAGTGGGCCGGCATCGGCGTCGTGGTGGTGGCCAACGCCGCGGCGGTGCTGCTGCACACGCCCGGGGCGGCAGAGGTGGACGGCAGCGAGGTCCACAGTCCCGCCACGGCCGCCTGACAGGTCCGTCACAGGGACCGCGCCGACGCTCGGGGCGACGGCCGGAGCAGCCGGCCGCCCGAACGAGGAGAACCCCCGTGCGCAGAAAGACCGTGCTCGCCACCACGGCAGGCGTCCTGATCGTCGGTGGCCTCGCCCTCGCCGCCCCGGCCCTGGCCGAGGACGACACGACTCCCGAGACCTCCGCGACCTCGGCCGTCGACCGCATCCGTGACGCCCTCGCCGGCCTGGTCGACGACGGGTCGATCACCCAGGAGCAGGCCGACGAGGTCGCCGCCACCCTGAGCGACGCCGGGGCCTGGCACGGCGGCCCCGGTGGCCGGCACGGCGGGTGGGGCGGCTGGGGTGGCGGCGGCTTCCCGGTCGCCGCCGAGACCCTGGGCCTGTCCGAGGAGGAGCTGCGCACGGCCCTGGAGGCCGAGGGCGCCACTCTCGCCTCGGTGGCCGAGGACCGGGGCGTCGCCGTCGCGGACCTCGTCGCCGCGCTCGTCGGCGCGGCGGAGGAGCGCATCGCCACCGCCGTCGAGGAGGGCCGCCTCACCCAGGAGGAGGCCGACGAGCGGCTGGCCGACCTGGAGGCGCGGGTCACCGAGTTCGTGCAGTCCGCCGACGGGGACGGTCCCTGGTGGGGCGGCCGCGGCGGCCCGGACGACGAGGACGACTGACCGCCCGGCACCTCGCGGCGCCGTCCTCCGTTGGGGAGGACGGTGCCGCGCTGCACCCCGGTCCCCGCGCACGCGGTCCGGCACCGCGGGGCGCCGCGCCGGTACCGTCCCCCGCTCCGCCGGAGTGCACGCCCCGCGACGGCCGGCGCCCGGAGGAGGAGACCCGTGACCACCACGCTGCCGTCGGCACGGCCCGGCGGGCGCCCGCCCGCGCCGGCCCGCACGCTCGTCGTCGTCGGCGGCCTGCCGGGCAGCGGCAAGACCACCCTGGTGCGGCGGGTGCTCGGTGACGGCGTCCCGGGCGTCGCCGCTGTCGACTCCGAGGACGTCGCCGCCCGCTGGCGCACCGGCTCCCGGGTGCCCTACCGCGTGATGCGCCCGCTGGTGCACACCGCGCACCGGCTGCGGGTCCTCCGGGCCCTGGCGGGGACGGCGCCGGTCGTCGTCCTCACCGACCCGTGGACCAGCCGCTGGTGGCGCCCGGTGGTGCTGTGGGCGGCCCACCGGGCCGGGCGCGCGGTCCGGCTGGTGCTGCTCGACGTCTCCGCCGACGACGCCGCCGAGGGCCAGCGCATCCGCGGCCGCCGCATCCCCGAGGGCCGGATGCGGCGGCACGCCGGACGCTGGGACCGCTACCGCGCCGCGGGCCCGGCGCCCGGCGAGGTCCTCGTCGTCGACCGGCCGCGGGCCGCCGCGCTCACCCTCGCCGAGCTCCTGGGTCCCGTGACCCCGGCGGCTGCAGCGGGCTGACCACGCCGGTGAGGCCCAGCGCCCGCTCGAGCAGCCGGAACCGGTAGGCGGCGGTCAGCACCGCGAACCAGAGCACCAGCGCCGGGACCACGGTCTCGAACACCGGGTCGGCGGCCTCGGTGAGCCCGAAGTAGGTCGTGAACGCCGGCCAGAACAGCCCGGCGGAGAACACCACCACCAGCGCGAGGACCAGCCACGCGGGGCGCCGGTCGCCGTCGGGGCGGGTCCACGCGGCGAACCACCGGTTCGGCGGCTTGAGGAACAGGATCAGCAGGAACGCCGCGTAGGAGACGAACGTCGACAGCGCCGTCTGCGCGCCGATCGTCGCCGCCGCCTCGGCGAAGCCGACGTCGTCGGAGGACACGCCGGTGTAGTCCTCGAAGGCGTCGACGACGAACGAGGGGACGGCGTCGTCGGTGAACCCCTGCAGCAGGTCGGTGTAGTGCCGGGCGTACACGGCCACCCCGCCCGCGGCGGTCACCAGCACCGCCGGCACCACGAACCGCCACAGCGTGGTCAGCAGGTGCGGGTCGGGCGCGGACGGGCGGGCCCAGGCGGTGAGGAACAGCGTCGGCACGCCGACGGTGAGCAGGGTCAGCCCGACGTTGGCCGGGGAGTAGGGGAACCCCAGCCCGAGCATGGTGACGGCGAGGATGACCAGCCCCTGGGTGCCGACGCGCGCGAGGAACACCTGCATCGACGTGCTGATCCCGGTGATGATCCGGCGGCCCTCGTGCGCGGCGGGCAGCAGCGCGGCCAGCGAGTCGCCGGTCAGCACGATGTCGGCGACGTCGCGCGTGACCGCGCTGCCGCCGGCCATCGCCACCCCGACGTGCGCCCGCTTGAGCGCGCGGGCGTCGTTCACACCGTCGCCGACCATCGCCACGTAGCCGCCGGCCCGGCGCAGCGCGTCGACCAGCCGCTCCTTCTGCTCCGGGGCGATCCGCCCGAACACCGTCGTCCGCGCGACGATGTCGTCGAACTGCGCCTCCGACAGCCCGGAGAGGGCGGGGCCGGCCACCGGCTCGCCCGGCTCCAGGCCGGCCTGCCGGGCCAGCGCCGCCACCGTGGCCGGGTCGTCGCCGGAGACCACCTTGACCGCGATGCCGTCCGCGGTGAGCCGGGCGAGGGTGTCGACGACGCCGGGGCGCAGCTCGTCGGCCAGCGCGACGACGGCGAGCGGCTCGAGGGCGGGCAGTCGCGCCCGGCCGGCGCCGTCGCGCAGCGGGGCGTCCCGGTCGGCGCGGGCGAGCACCAGCACCCGCAGCCCGCGGCCGGTCAGCTCGCGCACGGGGACGCCCAGCGGCTCCCCGGACAGCCGCGGCGCCAGCGTGTCGGGGGCGCCGAGGACCAACACGGCATCCGCGGTGCGCAGCGCGCTCCACCGCAGCGCGGAGGAGAACGGCACCTCCTCGGCGACCGGCACCGGCTCCCCGGGCAGCGCCCCGGCCAGCGCCGCCGTCGTCAGGTTGCCCGCGGCGGTGCTGCGGGCCATCGACCCCAGCAGCCGCTCCACCCCGGCGGCCGGCAGCGGCCCGACCGGGCGCACCTCGGCCAGCGACAGCCGGCCGGTGGTGAGCGTGCCGGTCTTGTCGGTGCAGACGACGTCGACGTTGCTCACCGACTCCACCGCGTTCACCTGCTGCACCAGCGCGCCGCGGCCGGCGCTCCTCGCCGCCCCGACGGTGTAGGCGACCGCGACGAGGAAGAACAGCCCGTAGGGCACCAGGCCCGAGAGGACCGCGGTGGTCTGCACGGTCCGCACCAGGGTGAAGCCCTCGAGCGCGGCCTGCGCCAGGATCGTCACGCTCATCAGCAGCACCAGGAGCATGACCAGCCGGACGACGAAGTCGATCCGGCGCTGCAGCGGCGTCCGGTCGGTGGAGGCCCGGCGCGCCTCGGCGGTCAGCCGGCCGGCGTAGGAGGCGGCGCCGACCTCGCGGGCCAGCTGGGTGCCCTCGCCGCCGACGACGAACGAGCCCGACAGCAGGTCGTCGCCGGGCTCCTTCGGCAGCGCGTCGGACTCCCCGGTCAGGAGCGACTCGTCCACCTCCAGCCGCCCGCCGAGCGCCGGCCCGTCGACGACGACCTGCCCGCCCGGGCGCAGCCGCAGCACGTCGCCGAGCACGACCTCCTCCGGCGGCACCTCGGTGTCGGCGCCGTCGCGGACCACCGTCACCGTGCCGCGCGCGAGCAGCTGCAGCCGGTCGAGCTTGCGCTTGGCCCGGATCTCCTGCACCGCGCTGACGGCGGCGTTGACCAGCCCGAGGCCGACGCTGGTGAACGCGTCGCTGTACCGGCCCAGCGCCAGCAGCGCCGCGCCGATGGCGAACAGGATGACGTTGAAGAAGGAGAAGACGTTCGTGCGCAGGATGACGCCGTAGCTGCGCGAGGACGCGCTGACCGCGACGTTGCCCTCACCGCGCCGGTGCCGCGCCCGCGCCTCGGCCGCGGTCAGGCCGGCCGGCGCCGCGGGAGGGGTCAGGCCGGTGGTCCCCGTCGTCATCACCCCCGACTCTGACAGGCGGGACGGCGGGCGGCACGCCGCGGCGCCCGGGACCCAGCCGACTCCCGCCCGGCGTCCAGGGAACGTGCAGCCGCGGCGCGGACCGTGGACGGCGTGACGACGCGTGCCCTCCCGCGGCGAGCCCGGCCCCGCTCGCTGCGGGCGCGGCTGCTGTGGGTCTTCCTCGTCCCGCTCGCCCTCGTGCTCGTCGTCGTGGGGGCGTCGTCGTGGGGGCGGCGGCGACCGCCGCGGTCCGCGGCGAGCTGCTCGGCCAGGTCGACGACCGGCTGGCCGCCGCCGTGACCCGCTCGGCGCACGCCGACGGCGGGCTCAGCGGGCCCGGGCCCGGCGACCCGGGGGGCGGACCGGACTTCCTGCTCGTGCCCGGCCAGGGCGACGGCACACTCGGCGCGCGCGTCGTCGACGGCACGGTGACCGAGGCCGCCGTCGTCGGCACCGAGGGCGACGGTCAGGCGCTGAGCGCCGGGGAGGCCGCCGCGCTGGCCGGCGTCCCGGCCGACGGGGCCGCGCGCACCGTGGACCTCGGTCCGCTGGGGGACTACCGGGTGGTCGCCTCGCCGTCCGGCGACGGCGACGTGCTGGTCACCGGCCTGCCGCTGGCCTCGGCCGAGGCCGCACTGGTCCGGCTGGTCGCCGTCGAGGTGGTCGCCGGGCTGCTGGGGCTGCTGGCCGCCGGTGTCGCCGGGTCGGTGGTGGTGGGCCGCACGCTGCGCCCGCTGCACCGGGTCGCCGCCACCGCCGGGCGGGTCGCCGCGCTGCCGCTGTCCAGCGGCGAGGTGCGGCTGCCCGACCGGGTGCCGGCCGCCGACACCGACCCGCGCACCGAGGTCGGCCGGGTGGGGGCGGCGCTCAACCGGCTGCTGGACTCGGTGGAGTCCGGCATCGCCGCGCGGCAGGCCTCCGAGACCCGGCTGCGCCGGTTCGTCGCGGACGCCGGCCACGAGCTGCGTACCCCGGTCACCTCCGTCCGCGGCTACACCGAGCTGGTGCGCCGCCGCGGCGGGCTGCCCGAGGACGCCGACGCCTCGCTGCGCCGGGTGGAGGCCGAGGCGGTGCGCACGTCCGGCCTGGTCGACGACCTGCTGCTGCTCGCCCGGCTCGACGCCGGCCGCGAGCTCGCCGTCGGCACCGTCGACCTCACCGGGCTGGTCATGGACGCCGTCAGCGACGCGCACGCCGCCGGGCCCGCGCACCGCTGGCGGGTGGACCTGCCCGGCGCGGCCGTGCTCGTCCCCGGCGACGCCGCCCGGCTGCACCAGGTGCTGGCCAACCTGCTGGCCAACGTCCGCACGCACACCCCGGCCGGGACGACGGCGACCACCCGGCTGCGCGCCGAGGACGGCACCGCGGTGCTCGAGGTCGCCGACGACGGCCCGGGCGTGCCCGCCGGGCTGCAGGCCGGGGTCTTCGAGCGGTTCGCCCGCGGCGACTCCGCGCCCTCGCGGGCAAACGGCAGCACCGGCCTCGGGCTGGCGATCGTCGCGGCCGTGGTGGCCGGGCACGGGGGCACCGTCGGCGTGGACAGCCGGCCCGGGCGGACGGTGTTCACCGTGCGCCTGCCCGGCGCCACCGTGGCCGAGCCCGCGGACGACGACGCGCTCGAGGCGGCCGGCACCTAGCCCCGGGCGGGCACCAGGCGCCGGCACTCCGGGCAGACGTCGTCCGCGCCGAGTCCGCGCCGGCCGTCCCACGCCCCCTGGACGACGGCGACCGGCGTCCCGCACGCGGCCACCCACGGCGGCGGCCCGTCGGCGGCCTCCCGCGGCACCGCGTGCGCGCGGCTGCTCTCCTGGTCCCGCCCGGCCGCGTGCCCGCCCGTCTCGCTCGTCACCGCCCCAGTGTCCCGGACGCCGGCGGACCGCTCCCGCCCGCAGGTCCCACGCGGGGTCGGTGCGGACGTGTCCTGCGACACACGTGGACGGACCGTCCGGTTCCGGAGTGTGGTTGGCTCCCGCCCACCTCCGGCCGGCCAGGGCCGGGGCCGGAGGACCCGATGCGCCCTGCGGAGGCACCCATGACCCGGTTGCGCCGGACCGTCCACGCCCTCGGCGCCGCGGTGGCACTGGCCCTGACGACCGCCCCGGCGGCCGGCCCGGCCGGTGCCGCTGCCGCCCTCCCCAGCGCCGCGGCGGCCTGCGCCGACGTCCACACCGACGGCGTCAGCCACGGCACCGAGGCCCGCGTCCGGCCCGGGGCCACCCGCGACGAGCCCAACGCCGTCGCCACCGACCAGGCCGCGGCGCTGGGCGACCCGAAGAGCCGGCCCGTGCTGCCCGCCGCGTCGGTGACCATCCCGACGCACGTCCACGTCGTCACCGCCGAGCCGCTGTCCCGCACCGAGCAGCGGCAGCGCGACCGGCAGATCGCCGCCCAGGTGCAGGTGCTCAACGACGCCTACGCCGGCGTCGGCGCCGCCGGGCCCTCGCCGGACACCCCGTTCCGCTTCGCCCTCGTCGACACCGACTACACGGTGAACGCGGCCTGGGCGGGCCTGGTGCCCGGGAGCCCGGAGGAGCGGGCGGCCAAGTCCGCGCTGCGCGAGGGCGGCCCGGCCACCCTCAACGTCTACGTCGCCCCCATCGGCGGCGGCCTGCTCGGCTACGCGACCTTCCCGCAGTCGGCCAAGGGCGGACAGCTGTGGCGCGACGGCGTGGTCGTCCTCGACGAGTCGCTGCCCGGTGGCGCCGCGGCGCCTTACAACGAGGGGGACACCGCCACCCACGAGGTCGGCCACTGGCTCGGGCTGTTCCACACCTTCCAGGGCGGCTGCTCCGGCCCCGGCGACCACGTCGCCGACACCCCCGCCGAGGCGGTGCCGGCCTTCGAGTGCGCCGTCGACGCGACCCGCGACAGCTGCCCGGCCGACCCCGGCCTCGACCCGGTCCACAACTTCATGGACTACACCGAGGACTTCTGCATGGACCGGTTCTCCCTGGGGCAGGTGGCCCGCATGAGCAACGCCTGGGAGGCCTACCGGGACGTCCGGGTCTGAGCGCCGCCGCCCGCGGGGTCCGGCCCCGCGGGCGCTTCCCCCGGGACGGGGCACGGCGGTCCATGCTGTCGCCCGTGACCGCCCCGTCGACGCCGCTGCCGTGGTTCCCGGCGGTCGCGGCGCCCGGCGGGCGTCCGGTGCCGCCGCCGGACCCGGCCGGCCCGGACCGGCTGGTCCTCGACCCCGCCGCGGTCTCCCTGGCCGGCCCGCGCGGCCCCGACCAGGACGCCGGGTCCGCCGGTCCCGCCCTGCTCGTGGTCGCCGACGGCGTAGGAGGGGGGCGGGGCGGGGGCACCGCGGCCCGGCTGGCCGTGGAGGAGGTCGTCGCCCGCGCGGCCGCCGCCCGCGGCGACGGCACCGAGGCCCGTCCCGACGCCGGGCTCGCCGACGCGATCGCCGCCGCCGACGCCGCCGTGCGCGCCGCCGCCGCGGCCGACCCCGCGCTGGCCGGCATGGCCACCACCTGCACCGCGGCCGTGCTCACCCGCGACGGCCGGCTCGTCGTCGGGCACGTCGGCGACAGCCGCGCCCACCTGCTCCGCGGCGGCGTCCTCACCCGCCTCACCACCGACCACTCGCTGGTGCAGGCGCTGGTCGACTCCGGCGACATGACCCCCGGGGAGGCCGCCGCCTCCCCGGTGCGGTCGGTCCTGCTCCGCGCCGTGGGCGGCTCGGCCGACCCCGGCCGGGCCGACGTGGTCGCCGTCCGGGCCGAGCCCGGCGACCGGCTGCTGCTGTGCTCCGACGGGCTGTCCGGCGTCGTCGCCGCCGCCACCCTGCAGCGGGTCCTGGCCGCCGAGCGGGACCCCGCGGCCGCCGCCGCCCGGCTGCTCGTGGCCGCGCTGGCGGCCGGCACCCGCGACGACGTGACGGTGGCCGTCGGCGACGTGACCCCCGCCGGGTGGGCCCGGTGCACCGTCCGGGTCACCGTCGGCGCGGCGGCGGGGACCCCCGCCGGGACCGCCGCCGACTGAGTCCCGGGAGGGACTTGCCCGGCCCGCGCGTCCGGGGGCAGGGTGTGGTGCACACCACATCCCGCGAGCCCGGGAGGTCCCCGTGCGCATCCCCGTCCAGGACAGCGACCGGCCCGGCGGCCGCCGTGGGTAAGGACGTCGTCCCGGCGCCGGAGCCGCGGGAGGCGGCCCGGGTGCGCAACGTGGCCCTCGTCGGCCACGCCGGTGCCGGCAAGACGACCCTCGCCGAGGCGCTGCTCGTGGCCACCGGCGCTCTCGTGCGCGCCGGCCGGGTCGAGGACGGCACCACCTGCCTCGACAGCGACGACGTCGAGGTCCGCCAGCAGCGCTCGGTGACCCTCGGCGTGGCCACCGTCGAGCACGACGGCACGCGGATCACCCTGCTCGACACCCCCGGCAGCCCCGACTTCGTCGGCGAGCTGCGGGCCGGGCTGCGCGCCGCCGACGCCGCGCTGTTCGTCGTCTCCGCCGTCGGCGGTGTCGACGCGACCACCGTGCAGCTGTGGGAGGAGTGCGCCGCGGTCGGCATGCCGCGCGCCGTCGTCGTCACCCAGCTCGACCGCGCCCGCGCCGACGTCGAGGAGACCGTGCGGCTGTGCCAGACGGCGCTCGGGGAGGGGGTGTACCCGGTCCACCTCGTCGACCGGGCGCCCGACGGGACGGTGACCGGCGTGGTCAACCTGCTCGAGCCCGGCGCGCAGGCCCCCGACGCCGACCGGCTCCGCGGCGAGCTGATCGAGGGGATCATCGGCGAGAGCGAGGACGAGGCGCTTATGGAGCGCTACCTCGCCGGCGACGAGCTGGTCCAGGGCGACCTGATGGCCGACCTGGGCACCGCGGTCGCCCGCGGCCACTTCCACCCGGTGCTGTGCGCGGCCCCGCTGCAGGGCATCGGCCTCGACGCGCTGCTGTACCTGATCGTGAACGGCTTCCCGAGCCCCACCGAGCACGGCTGCCCGCCGGTCACCCGCCCCGACGGCTCGCGGGCCCCGGAGCTCACCTGCGACCCCGACGGCCCGCTGGTCGCCGAGGTGGTCAAGACGACGACCGACCCCTACCTCGGCCGGGTCTCGCTGCTGCGGGTCTTCTCCGGCACCCTCACCCCGGACACCCCGGTGCACGTCTCCGGGCACGGCGGCGCCGAGCGCGGCCACCCCGACCACGACGCCGACGAGCGCATCGGCGCGGTGTCCTCCCCGCTCGGGTCGGCGCTGCGCCCGGTCGCCGCCTGCCCGGCCGGCGACGTCTGCGCCGTCGCCCGGCTGAGCACCGCCGAGACCGGGGACACCCTGTCCGCACCCGGCGACCCGCGGCTGGTGCCGCCCTGGGACCTGCCGGTGCCGCAGCACCCGGTCGCGGTCGAGGCCGCCTCCCGCGCCGACGAGGACCGGCTCGGGCCCGCGCTGGCCCGGCTGGCCGCCGAGGACCCGACGGTGCGCGTCGAGCGCTCGCGCGACACCGGGCAGCTGCTGCTGTGGTGCGTGGGGGAGGCCCACGGCGAGGTGCTGCTCGAGCGGCTGCGCACCCGGCACGGCGTCGCGGTGACCACCGTCCCGGTGCGGGTGCCGATGGTCGAGACCCTCGCCGCGCCGGCGAAGGCCACCGGGCGGCTGGTCAAGCAGTCCGGCGGGCACGGGCAGTACGCCGTCGTCGTGGTCGAGGCGCAGCCCGGGCCGCCCGGGTCGGGCATCACCTTCGAGCAGAAGGTGGTCGGCGGGGCGGTGCCCAGCCAGTACCACGGCAGCGTCGAGAAGGGCATCCGCGCGCAGGCGGCCAAGGGCGTGCACGACGACCGGCCGCTGGTCGACGTCGCGTTCGTCCTCGTCGACGGCAAGGCGCACTCGGTCGACTCCTCCGACGCCGCCTTCCAGTCCGCCGGGGCGCTGGCGGTCCGCGAGCTCGCGGCCGCCGCCGGCACCAAGGTGCTCGAGCCGTGGTGCGAGGTCGACGTGGTCGTGCCCGGGGAGCACGTGGGCGCGGTGATGAGCGACCTGTCCTCCCGCCGCGCCCGGGTCACCGGCAGCGACGCCGACCCCGACCGGGACCGCACCACCGTCCGCGCCGAGGTGCCCGAGATGGAGCTGCTCGGCTACGCCGGCGCGCTGCGCTCGGTCAGCCACGGCACCGGCTCCTTCAGCCGCCGCCCGCTGGGCCACGAGCCGGCCCCGGCGTCGCTGCTCGTCCCCGCCTAGCGGCCGCCCCCGCCGCGGGGGCCCGCCACGGGCCCGCGAGTGGCGGGGAGCGGCGGCGTCCGTCGACTAGCCTCGGGCACGGTGTGCAGCGGGGTGGAGGAGCAGTGACGTCGTCGCAGGGGCCGTCGGCCGTCCCGGCGTCCCCGGAGCCGGGCTCGATGGCGGGCGCGGTCGTGGGACCGGACGCGGGTGTGGGCCGGGTGGCCGACCGCAACGAGCTGCCCGACCGGGTGTGGACGGTCCCCAACGCCCTGTCGGTGCTGCGGCTGCTCGGCGTGCCGCTGTTCCTCTGGCTGCTGCTGGGCCCGCACGAGGACGGCTGGGCGGTGGCCGTGCTCATGCTCTCCGGCGTCA
Source organism: Geodermatophilus sp. SYSU D01045 (assembly GCF_054050295.1). NCBI lineage: Bacteria > Bacillati > Actinomycetota > Actinomycetes > Geodermatophilales > Geodermatophilaceae > Geodermatophilus > Geodermatophilus sp. SYSU D01045. Next base: position 11,053 of record NZ_JBJGZB010000009.1, on the reverse strand, counting down.
CCGACTGGGCCGACGGCAAGCTCGCCCGGGTGCTCGGCCAGTCCAGCCGCCTCGGCGCGCTGCTGGACCCGGCCGCCGACCGGCTCTACATCATCGCCACCTTGGTCGCCTTCGTGCTGCGCGACGTCGTCCCGCTGTGGGTGGTCGCGGTGCTCGTCGGCCGCGAGGTGGTGCTCGGCGTGATGCTGCTGGTCCTGCGCCACTTCCGCTACGAGCCGCTGCAGGTGCACTACCTGGGCAAGGCGGCCACGTTCAACCTGCTCTACGCCTTCCCGCTGCTGCTCCTGGCCGACGACGCCACCGGGGCCTGGCTGGCCTGGGTCCAGCCGTTCGCCTACGCGTTCACCATCTGGGGCGGCGTGCTCTACGTGCTGGCCGGCGTGCTCTACGTCGTCCAGGTGGCCGGGATCGTGCGCACCGAGCGGGCGCTCACCCGGGCCGCGGCACCGTCCGGGGCGGGCGCAGCGGCCCGCCCGGCGCCGTGACCGCCGCCCGACCGACTCCCCGGCCCGCCCCGCCGGTCCGCGGCGGGATGCGCTCCATGGGCGCCTCGCTGCTGGACCAGGTGCTCGCCGAGACCCTCGACCCCGCCTACGCCCGCGCCGCCGCGGCCCGCGCCGCCCGTCCCGCCGACGCCCCGCCGGCCCGCCGCCGGCTCGGCGCGCTGGCGGTCGCGGTGACCATGGCGCTGGCCGGGCTGCTGTTCTCCGTCACCTACCACCAGGCCGCCGCCGGAGCCGCCGGGCAGGACGAGGTCCGCGCCCGGCTGGTGGAGGAGATCGGCGCCCAGTCCGCCAGCACCGACGACCTCGCCGCCGAGCTGGAGGACCTGCGCGGCCAGGTCGCCGACGCCCGCGACGACGCCCTGGCCGCCAGCACCGTCGGCCAGCGGGCCATCGACGCCCTCGACGCCGCCGAGCTCGCCGCGGGCCTCGACGCGGTCACCGGCCCCGGCCTGCTGGTCACCCTGGCCGACGCCGAGCCCGACGCCGACGCCGACCCGGTCGGCGGCGCCGAGGACGACGGCAGCGGCGACGTCCGCGACGGCGACCTGCAGTTGGTGGTCAACGCGCTGTGGTCCGCGGGCGCCGAGGCCGTGTCGATCAACGACCAGCGGCTGGGTCCCACGACCGCGATCCGCTTCGCCGGGGAAGCGGTCCTCGTGGACTTCCGCCCGGTCACCAACCCCTACCGCGTCAGCGCCGTCGGGGACCCGGACGAGCTCCGGGCCCGGTTCCTGGCCAGTCCCGAGGTCAACGCCCTGGCGGTCATCTCGGAGACCTACGGCCTGCGTTTCGAGTTCGCCCAGGAGGACGAGCTGTCCGTTCCCGCCGGGGGAGTCCCCGAGCTGCGTTCCGCCAAGCCCTTCGCCGGCCAGCCGGCCGAGGCCGCCGCCGGCGGCACGGGGGACTGAGCGGTGATCCCCGTCATCGGCCTGGCCGTCGGCATCGCGCTCGGCCTCGTCCTCGACCCCACCGTCCCGCTGTGGCTGCAGCCCTACCTGCCGATCGCGGTGGTCGCCGCGCTCGACGCGGTCTTCGGCGGCGCCCGCGCCCGCCTCGACGGGATCTTCGACGCCAAGGTGTTCGTCATCTCGTTCGTGTCGAACGTCGTCGTCGCCGGGCTGATCGTGTTCCTCGGCGACCAGCTCGGCGTCGGCGCGCAGCTGTCCACGGCGGTGGTCGTCGTCCTCGGCATCCGCATCTTCGGCAACGCCGCGGCCATCCGCCGGCACCTGTTCCGGGCATGAGCGGCACCCCGCGTCCCGCCGGGGACGACCCGCGGCCCCCCGGCCCGGCCGACGCCGGGCCGGAGGTCACCGACGCCGGACCCGCCGAGGCCCGCGCCGCCGGGACCGCCCCGGCCGACGACACCCCCGAGCCGGTGGACGACGACGCTCCCGCCCGCGCGGACGACGCTCCCGCCGCGGCCGACGGCGCTCCCGCGCCCGCCGGCGAGACCCCCGAGCCGGCCGGGGACGCTCCGGCGCCGGCCGGGGACGCTCCCGCGCCGGCCGGGGACGAGGAGCCTGCTGCAGCCCCGCCGGCCGGGGAGGACGCCCCCGCCCCCGCCCCGCGGCGCCGGCGGCAGCGGCTGGTCGCCGCCTCGCTCATCGGCGTCCTCACCCTGCTGCTCGGCTTCGCGATCGCGGTCCAGGTGCGCAGCACCGACACCGGCCAGGCCCTGGAGGGCGCCCGCGAGGAGGAGCTCGTCGCGATCCTCGACGACCTCGACCTCGAGGAGGAGCGGCTGCGCGCCCAGATCGCCGACCAGCGCAGCGCGCTGCGCGAGCTGTCCGACACCGACAGCCGCTCGGCCGCCGCCCTCGAGGACGCCAACGAGCGCGCCGACGCCCTGGCCATCCTCAACGGCACCGTCGCCGCCGAGGGGCCGGGCCTGGTCATGACCATCCGCGACCCCGAGGGGCAGGTGCGGGTGGCCGACCTCCTCGACGCCGTCCAGGAGCTGCGCGGCGCGGGCGCGGAGACCATGCAGATCGACGGCGTGCGGATCGGCGTCTCCACCGCCGTCACCGGCGTCCCGGGCGCCCTGCAGGTCGACGGGCGGGCGGTGAGCGCTCCCTACGAGGTCGTCGTCATCGGCTCCCCGCAGGACCTGCAGACGGCGATGAGCATCCCCGGCGGCGTCGTCGACCGGGTCGGCCGGCAGGGCGGCAGCGTCGACATCGAGCAGCGTGACCGGGTCGTGGTGGACGCGTTGCGGCCGCTCGACGAGCCTCAATACGCTCAGCCCGACGCCGGCGACTGACCGCGGTCCCGCGGGCCGCCGGACCACCCCCACGACTCCCGGGAGACGACACCGCATGAGCACGCCCGACGACCGCCGCTACACCGACCAGCACGAGTGGGCGCTCGTGCAGGGCAGCGGGGAGGCGGGCACGGTCGTCCGGGTCGGCATCACCGACCACGCGCAGGACGCGCTCGGCGACATCGTGTTCGTGCAGCTGCCCGAGGTGGGGGAGGAGGTCGGCCCCGGCAACCCGATCGGCGAGGTGGAGTCGACCAAGTCGGTGTCCGACGTCTACTCGCCCGTGGCCGGGACCGTCTCGGCGGTCAACGAGGCCCTCGGCGACGCCCCGGAGACCATCAACGCCGACCCCTACGGCACCGGCTGGCTGGTCGAGATCACCGTGGCCGGCGACGGCGGCGACCCCACCGCCGACCTGCTCGACGCGGCCGCCTACCAGGCGCTGGTCGACGCGTCCTGACCACCCCCCGGGCCGCCCGGACGCCCGGGGACGATCACTATGCTGCCCTCGGGAACGGGCCCTCGACGGCCCCGTGGGACAGCTGTGACGCCGCCCCGGCGTCCGGTTGACCCCCGGGACCACCGCTGGTTCCATGACCAACGGCCCGCCGTGCCCCGCACGGCGGCCGACCCGCGACGACACCGTCCGGTGCCGTCGTCCGCCGGCCGCCCGCGGCAGGACCCCACGCCCGCGGCGGTGCCCCCTGCACCGGAGGAGACAGACGTGCACTGCACTCGTTGTGGCCACGACAACCCCGAGGGCAGTCGCTTCTGCGCGCAGTGCGGCGCCGCCCTCTCCCAGGAGCGCGTCGGGGAGTCGACGAGCGTCATCCCCAAGGTCGGCGGCGAGGACACCGGCGACGTCCCCGAGGCCGTCGAGCCCTCGGCCGACGCGCACGCCGGGGCGGTCGAGTCGCTGCCCGCCGGGTCCGCCCTGCTCGTGGTCAAGCGCGGCCCGAACGCCGGCAGCCGCTTCCTGCTCGACCAGGACGTCACCACCGCCGGCCGGCACCCCGACAGCGACATCTTCCTCGACGACGTGACCGTCAGCCGCCGGCACGTGGAGTTCCACCGCGAGGGCGGCGGCTTCTCGGTGCACGACGTCGGCAGCCTCAACGGCACCTACGTCAACCGGGAGCCGGTCGACGTCGCGACCCTGTCCGGCGGTGACGAGGTGCAGATCGGCAAGTTCCGCCTCGTCTACCTGACCGGCCCGCGCACCGGCGAGCCCGCCGCCCGCTGACAGCGGGGCGCTGATCCCTTGCGTTCTGCGCCCGCCGGCGCGTCCGGGGACGGCGCGCCCGACGCCCGCACCCCCCGCCTGACCATCGGGGCGGTGCTGGGCGCCCTGCGCGACGACTTCCCCGACGTGACCATCAGCAAGATCCGGTTCCTCGAGGCCGAGGGCCTGGTCTCCCCGGAGCGGACGCCGTCGGGGTACCGGAAGTTCTCCCGGGCCGACGTCGACCGGCTGCGCTACGTGCTCACCGCCCAGCGGGACCACTACCTCCCGCTGCGGGTCATCAAGGAGCACCTGGACGCGCTCGACCGCGGCGAGCCGGTGCCGGACCCGGCCGCCCCGGCCGTGCCCGACGAGCTCCGGCCCGACGGGGACCCGCCGGCGGCGTCCGGGCCGATGGAGGCCGCCGCGTTCGCCGCGGCGGCCGGGCTGACGCCGGCCCAGCTGGCCGACCACGTCCAGTTCGGGCTGCTCGTCCCCGACGCCGACGGGCGGCACCCGGCCCGCGACCTGCCGATCGCGCGGGCGGCCGCGGGACTGGCCCGGCACGGCATCGAGCCGCGCCACCTGCGGGTGTTCCGCACCGGCGCGGAGCGGGAGGCGGCGCTGGTCGAGCAGCTGCTCGCGCCGGTCCTGCGCTCCCGCTCGGAGGACGCGCGGGCCCGCGCCACCGAGCAGCTCGCCGAGCTCGCGGCGCTGTCCGCGCAGCTGCACCGGGCGCTGCTGGAGGCGCGACTGCGCGACCTGTTGCGCCCGTGAGTCCGGCGTACGGTGGACCCAGCCGCCGGACCGGCCGTCCGTCACCGCGCACCGGCGCCCACCCGTACCGCCGCAGCTGAGGAGCAACACCGTGCAGGAACTCAGAGTCGTCGGGGTCCGGGTCGAGCTGCCCGGCAACCAGCCGATCCTGCTGCTGAAGGAGACGCAGGGGGAGCGGTACCTGCCGATCTGGATCGGCGCGGTCGAGGCCGCCGCCATCGCGTTCGAGCAGCAGGGCGTGCGGCCGGCGCGGCCGATGACCCACGACCTGCTCCGCGAGGTCGTGCGCACCCTCGGCGCCACCCTCGAGGCGGTCAACATCACCGAGATGCGCGACGGCATCTACATCGCCGAGCTGGACTTCGGCGACGACCGGGTGGTCAGCGCCCGCCCCTCGGACGCCGTCGCCCTGGCCGTGCGCACCGGCGCCCCCATCTTCGGCGCCGAGGAACTGCTCGACGAGGTCGGGATCGAGATCCCCGACGAGCAGGAGGACGAGGTCGAGAAGTTCCGCGAGTTCCTCGACCAGATCTCGCCCGAGGACTTCGGCGCCGGCTCCGGCTCCGGCGGCGCCTGACACCCGGCGCGGCGCGGGACGCCGGCTCCGGCCGCGGCGTCCCGCTGCTGCGCGTGCACGCACGGGGCGGGTGGGACCCCGGAGGTCACCCTCGTCACACCAGTCACAGAACCCTGGAGTCCGGCGCGGACGTGCCGATACCACTCTGATGGGGTGAGTGGGGCGACACGCCGCCCGCGTCAGTTGACCGCCCTGGGGGCCCGGCTTACGGTCGCGGACAACACCGGTGTGACCCGTGGGGAAGCGGGAGCACTCCGGGACGCTCCGCCGCGCCCGTGGCGGGACTCGAAGGAGGACGCTGACGTGAGCGACCAGAGCGAGGGCTCCCAGGGTCAGCTCTTCAGCGACGCCGCCGTGGGGGCGACGGACTACGACGAGGTCGACACCGACCTCGTCGGGTACCGCGGCCCGACGGCGTGTGCCGCCGCCGGGATCACCTACCGCCAGCTGGACTACTGGGCCCGTACCGGTCTGGTCGCCCCCTCGGTGCGCAGCGCCACCGGCTCGGGGACACAGCGGCTGTACTCGTTCCGCGACATCCTGGTGCTGAAGGTGGTCAAGCGGCTGCTCGACACGGGGGTGTCGCTGCAGAACATCCGCAAGGCCGTCGACCACCTGCGCAACCGCGGGATCAAGGACCTCGCCAACGTCACGCTGTTCTCCGACGGGGCGACGGTCTACGAGTGCACCTCGGCCGAGGAGGTCGTCGACCTGCTCGCCGGCGGCCAGGGCGTCTTCGGCATCGCGGTGTCCGGCGCGCTGCGCGAGCTGTCCGGTGAGCTGGCCGAGCTGCCCGCCGAGCGGCTGGACGGCGCGCCGCTGCACGCCGCCGAGGACGAGCTGTCCCTGCGCCGCCGCCGCCGCGCCCAGACCGCCTAGCAGACCCGTACGTCCGGGAGGGGCGTCCCGCGGGGTGCGCGACGCCCCTCCCCGTGCGTCCGGGCAGGCCGCCCGACCCGCGGCGGTGAGCGGGCCGCCGTTCGCACGCGGAAGGCGCTGGTAGCGTCGTGGCAGTGGCGGACGCTGCTCACTCCCTCCCCTCGTTGCGCTCCCTGAGCCCCGCGGGTTCCTTCGCCGGCCGGCACATCGGCCCCCGGGCGGACGAGACCGCCGCGATGCTCGAGGCCGTCGGCCACGGCTCGCTGCAGTCGCTGGTCGACGCCACCGTCCCCGAGGCGGTGCGCGACCGCGACGAGCTGTCGCTGCCCCCGGCCGCCGACGAGGCCACCGTGCTCGCCGAGCTGCGCGAGCGGGCCGCGGCCAACCAGGTCACCGTCCCGATGATCGGGCTCGGCTACTCCGGCACGGTCACCCCGGCGGTCATCCAGCGCAACGTCCTGGAGAACCCCGCCTGGTACACCGCCTACACGCCCTACCAGCCCGAGATCAGCCAGGGCCGGCTCGAGGCGCTGCTGAACTTCCAGACGATGGTCGCCGACCTCACCGGCCTGCCGGTCGCCGGCGCCTCCATGCTCGACGAGGCCACCGCCGCGGCCGAGGCGATGACGCTGGTCCGTCGCGCCGGGCGCGCCAAGCCGGGCGCGGTGTTCGTCGTCGACGCCGACACGCTGCCGCAGACCCTCGCCGTGCTCCAGACCCGCGCCGAGCCGCTGGGCATCCGGCTGCACGTCGCCGACCTGTCCGCCGGCTGGCCGGCCGACCTGCCCGAGGCCGGCGCGTTCGGCGTGCTGGTGTCCTACCCGGGCGCCAGCGGCGCGGTCCGCGACCACCGGGCGCTCGCCGACGCCGCGCACGCCGCCGGCGCGGCGGTGGTCGTCGCCGCCGACGTCCTGGCGCTCACCCTGCTCGAGGCGCCGGGCGCGTGGGGCGCCGACGTCGCGTGCGGCAGCACCCAGCGCTTCGGCGTCCCGCTGGGCTACGGCGGCCCGCACGCCGGCTACCTGTCGGTGCGCGAGGGCCTGGCCCGGCAGCTGCCCGGCCGGCTGGTCGGGGTGTCGGTCGACGCCGACGGCGACGTCGCCTACCGGCTGGCGCTGCAGACCCGCGAGCAGCACATCCGCCGGGAGAAGGCGACCAGCAACATCTGCACCGCGCAGGTGCTGCTCGCGGTCATGGCCGGCGCCTACGCCGTCTACCACGGGCCCGAGGGGCTGACCGCGATCGCCGCCCGGGTGCACCGCAGCGCGCTGGCGCTGGCCGGGTGGCTGCGCGCCGGCGGCGTCGACGTCGTCCACGACTCCTTCTTCGACACCGTGCAGGCGCGCGTGCCCGGCCGGGCCGCCGAGGTGGTCGCCGCGGCCGCCGGGCGCGGGGTGGACCTGCGGCTGGTCGACGCCGACACCGTGGCCGTCGCCTGCGACGAGACGACGACGCCGGCGGTGCTGCGGCTGGTGGCGGAGGCCTTCGGCGTCGCCGCGGACGAGTCCGCGCTGGACGACGACGGCCCGGACGCGCTGCCCGCCGCCCTGCGCCGGCGCACCCCGTTCCTCACCCACCCGGTCTTCTCCGCGCACCGCTCGGAGACGGCGATGATGCGCTACCTGCGCTCGCTGTCGGACAAGGACCTGGCGCTGGACCGCACGATGATCCCGCTGGGCTCGTGCACGATGAAGCTCAACTCCGCCGTCGAGATGGCCGCGGTCACCTGGCCGGAGTTCGCCGGGCTGCACCCCTTCGCCCCGGCCGAGCGGGCCCGCGGCTACCGGCGGCTGATCGACGAGCTGTGCACCTGGCTCGCGGAGATCACCGGCTACGCCGCGGTCAGCGTGCAGCCCAACGCCGGCTCGCAGGGGGAGTTCGCCGGGCTGCTGGCGATCCGCGGCTACCACGCCGCCCGCGGCGAGTCGCACCGCGACGTCTGCCTCATCCCCAGCTCCGCGCACGGCACCAACGCCGCCAGCGCGGTCATGGCCGGGATGCGGGTGGTCGTGGTGGCCTGCGACGAGGCCGGCAACGTCGACGTCGCCGACCTGCGCGCCAAGATCGACCAGCACGCCGAGCGGCTGGCCGCGATCATGATCACCTACCCGTCGACGCACGGGGTGTTCGAGACCGAGGTCCGCGAGATCTGCGCCGCGGTGCACGACGCCGGCGGCCAGGTGTACGTCGACGGCGCCAACCTCAACGCGATGGTGGGCCTGGCCCGGCCGGGCCGCTTCGGCTCCGACGTCAGCCACCTCAACCTCCACAAGACCTTCTGCATCCCGCACGGCGGCGGCGGGCCCGGCGTCGGCCCGATCGGCGTCCGCGAGCACCTGGTGCCGTTCCTGCCGGGGCACCCGCTGGCCGACACCGGCGGCTCCGGCCCGGCCGTGTCGGCCGCGCCGTGGGGATCGGCCGGGATCCTGCCGATCTCCTGGGCGTACCTGCGGCTGATGGGCCCCGACGGGCTGCGGCGGGCCACCGAGCACGCGGTGCTGGGCGCCAACTACCTCGCCACCCGGCTGCGCGAGCACTTCCCGGTGCTCTACACCGGCGCCGGCGGGCTGGTCGCCCACGAGTGCATCCTCGACATCCGGCCGCTGACCCGGGCCACCGGCATCACCAACGACGACATCGCCAAGCGGCTGGTCGACTTCGGCTTCCACGCGCCGACGATGAGCTTCCCGGTGGCCGGCACGCTCATGGTCGAGCCCACCGAGAGCGAGGACAAGGCCGAGCTCGACCGGTTCGTCGAGGCGATGGTGACCATCCGCGGCGAGATCGAGAAGGTCGCGACGGGGGAGTACGACGAGGCGGACAACCCGCTGCGCAACGCCCCGCACACGCTCAAGATGCTGGCCGGCGACTGGGATCGGCCGTACCCGCGCAGCGCGGCGGTGTTCCCGGTGCCCTCGCTGGTCACCCGCGGCTACCTGTCGCCGGTGCGCCGGATCGACCAGGCCTTCGGCGACCGCAACCTGGTCTGCTCCTGCCCGTCGCCGGAGGCCTTCGCCGAGCCGGAGCCCGCGCACGCGCCGCAGACGCACGTGCCCGACCGCGGCGAGGGCGCCCCGGACGACCTCGGCACCACCGCCGACGTGGTGGGCGCCCAGGCCTGAGGCGTCCGGGCGGGATCGGCGGTGTGGTCGCCCCCGGGCGCGGGAGGCGACCACACCCCGATCTCGCCCGCGTCAGGACGGCGGGGTGCGGCCGGCGGCAGAGGCGATGCCCAGCCAGGTGTGCCGGTTGCCCGCCCAGCACCAGCCGACCTTCGCCGTGCCCCGGCGCTCACGGCCGTCGCGGCCGGTGCCGTTGCTGATCCACAGCGCCGGGGTGCGGGCGTCCAGCGACCCGTCCGCCCGCCGCAGCCGGGAGCCGACGGTCATCGTGCAGGCGTTGCGCTCGAGCAGGTCCGGGCACTGCAGCAGCCAGGTCAGGCCCTCGGTCACGGTCAGCGGCGTCCGGCCCGCGGCGCGGATCCGGGGCAGCGACTCGTCGGGCGTGCAGTTGCGGTACCCGTCGCCGCGCTCGGGGGCGGACAGGGCGTAGACGCCGGCGGGCGGGGCGGCGTCGTCCAGCGGGGTGAACCGGTCGAGGTCGGTCATGTCCACGACCACGAACACCGGCCGGTCCCGCCAGGACACCAGCTCCACCAGGGCGGTGGCCGGCAGCAGCGACGGCGCGAGGACGAGCAGCCCGTCGTCCGGGACGCCCGCCGCCAGCGCGCGCAGCTCCGCCGCCGACAGGCCCGCGCGCTCGTGGGCGCCGGCGGCGACCAGCCGCTCGGCCTGCTCGGCGGGGGCGGGGAGGGTCAGCAGGGCGGTCGGCACGGGGCACCTCCGGCGACGGGGACGGACGGCGGACCAACGGCCCGGGGCGTGGTCCGGTTCCGGCCCCCGACCCCTCGACGCCGCTCCCCGGGCAGGTGGACCATCACTCGCATGGCGGTGAGGGCGGGAGCGGCGCGACGGACGGCGTGTGCGGCGGTGCTGGCCTGCGGGGCGGCGCTGCTCGCGGCGTGCGGGGGGACCGGGGAGCAGGTGGCCGAGCCGGGGGACGTGAGCCCGGCGGCGGCCACCGAGGAGGCCCCCGACCCGACCCCCGCCGAGGATCCCGCCACGCCCGAGGAGACGCCGGCCTCCGGTGACCTCGGGGACCGGCTGCTGCCCGCCGAGGCGTTCGGGCCGGACGCGTCCGTCGTCCGGCTGGACGGCGACGACCGGGACGGGTGGCACGGCGGCCGGGGCTGGGGCGGCTGGCGGGACCACGACGACGACGGCGACGACGCTGACGACGGCGAGCACGACGGCCTGCCCGACGGGGTGAGCGTGGAGCCGGCCGCGTGCGCCGACGTGCTGGAGGCGCTGCCGGAGCCCGCCGACGACGCGGCCGACCCCGTGGTCGCGGCCCAGGTCGCCCGCAGCGACGACGTGCGCACCTACCAGGTGGTGGCCGAGTCGCCGGAGCTCGCCGGGCTCACGCTGCCGGTCGACGAATTGCTGGGCGCCTGCTCCTCGGTGACGGTCAGCACCCCCTGGGGCCTCGACGCCACCGTGCGCCTCGCGCGCCTGGACCTGCCCGCGGTCGGCGGCGAGAGCGCCGGCCTGCAGGTCACGGTGGAGGGCTGGGGCGACACGGCCACCAAGCTGGTCGGCGTCGCCGTCGAGGGGTCGCGCGGACTGCTCCTCGCCCAGAGCGCGGGACCCGGGGACACGGCGCCCGACGCCGCGGCCTTCGCCGACCTGTTCGCCGACGCCGGGGCGGCCGCCTTCGACTGAGTCCCCGGGACGACCGAGCGCCCGTCCCCCCGGGGGGACGGGCGCTCG